>NZ_MRUJ01000314.1:0-6699 GCF_002099325.1 Frankia sp. KB5
CTTATTGTGGTGCGTTAGGTCCACCAGTTTTTTGATCATGCATCCGACCTGGACGAATGCGGTTTGCGATCTATCACTTTGAGGTCCGGCTCTGTGGAACGGTGCTGGTCAGGACCTCGGCCGCTGGTTCGAGCCCCGGCTGGACGACCACTTTGCCGCCGTGCGAACCGCGTCCGCCTCGTCGAGGTACTGCGTAGCGGCGACTTCCGGCGACGACACCCGTCGTCGCCACCGGCAGCGACCGGGTCAGCACCAAGAACGTGCGGGGCAATCTGTTCGCCGAGGGCCTGGACAGGGATGAAGGGGACAGTCACGTCCAGATGCCGTCCGCCATTGTCGTGGCCCCGGACCCGGACCGGACCCCCGGCGCCGCCGTATTGGGTGAGCCGGCAGGGACCGTGAGCCGGCAGGACAATGTACATGGCCCTGACCGCTTCGTGTCTGTGGCCTCTCTCGTGGACGTCCTCGATTCGGCGGCGGAGATCATGTCTGACACCTCCCGCGCACACTTCTTCGGCAACCTCGACGAACTGGTGGCCACCTCGCGGCTGGTGGTGGACCGCCGGCCGGCAGCAGGCACCCGCGGGTGCCGCGGGCCGTGTACCCCGTCGACTACGGCTACTTGGAGGGCACCGTGGCCGCGGACGGCGGCGGTATGGACGTCTTCCGCGGCAGCGCCGCCGGCGCCGGTGTGGTGGGATTCTTCGTGACGGCGGATCCGGGCAAGCGCGACGTGGAGGTCAAGGTACTGATCGACTGCACCGCCGACGAGGTCGAGCGTGTGCGGCGGCTGCTCGACGACGTCCTGGGGATCGGCGGCCTGCTCGTGCCGCGGTGCACGGAGACCGCCACTACATGAGAGCCACACAGGCTGGCCGAGCCCCCGGGCCGTTCACATTCGCTGTGTCAAACTGCGGGCGGCCGTCGTGGCGTGTGGCGGGCGATGTTGGTCTGCCCGTGCCTGACTATTCTTCGGCTGGTGCCGACCCTCATCTGGATCAACGGTCCGAACGCCGTCGGGAAGACCCAGGTCGCCCACAACCTGCACCGCAGACTGCCCGGAAGSTTCATCAGTGACCCCGAGCACCTCGGCTTCGCGATGCGCCGGATGCTCCCGAAGCCCCGGCGCATGGACTTCCGCGACGTCCCCCTGTGGCGCCAGGCGGTCAGCGAAATGCTCCACCTTGCTCTCCAAGGGCCCGAGGACCCGGTGATCGCGCCGATGACCATCCTCGACCCCGGCCTGCTCGGCGAGCTGACGGCCTCGGCCCGCGCCGCCGGGCACCGCGTCGAGCACGTCACGCTGCTTGCCGACCGCACGACGATGATCCGCCGCATCCACCGACGCGGTGAGACGTCCCGCAGTTTCAGCGCCCGCCAGCTCGACCGTGCCCTCGACGTCCTGCGGGCTCCCGAGTTCGCTCGTCATCTCCCCACCGACACCCTGTCGATCTCCGCCGTGGCGGATGACGTCGCAAGCCACACGGGGTTCACGCTCAGCCCTGACACATCAGGGCGACTCGTGCGACAGGGACGCCAACTCGCCGTCCAGCTCCGCCACATCCGCCTTAACGCTTGAAGATCACTCGACTATCGGCAGCCATGCCGCCGCAAGCGCGTCAGAGCCGCTGGCCCGACGGCTCGCGAAAAACCGGGTGCGCAGACGTGGCACCAGCAGGGACCATGGGGCGTGGCCTGGTTCATGACCGGAAGCATTGAGGAGTTTCTCGCGGTGGCGGGCGAGTTTCTGATGTCCCAGCTGGCCGAGAACACCGTGTTGGTCACCGTCGCCGAGACGCTCCAAGCGCGTGGCATGGCGGCATTCGGGGATGCGGCTCCCCTGTTCGGTTGGTGGCTGGAGGCTGGCGGACCCATCGAGAGCGCATTCGTGCATACCCCACCGAATCCCGTCCTTCTGACGACCGTTCCGCCGCGGGCAGTCGAGTCGCTGGTCGCGTCCTGGCCGCGCGGAAGGCCGCTGTCCGGGGTAAATGCGCCAGCGCAGGTGGCCAGCGCATTTGCCTCGTCCTGGCACCAGGGGACAGCTGCCGCGCCATCTCTTCATCGCCGGGAGCGTTTGTATCGGCTCGGAGACCTCGCAGCGCCCCAGCCAAAGCCCGCAGGTCGTCCTCGTGCGGCCGAGGCAACCGACAAGGACCTGCTCGTGGCCTGGGTCACGGCGTTCCAAGAAGAGACCGGTGCGGCCGCCGGCAACGCCCCGAGGCGGGTCGATGACCGTCTCAGCTATGGCGGCTTCACCCTGTGGGAGGTCGACGGTGCGCCGGTGTCGGTGGCCGGAATTACCCGGCCGGTAGGCGGGATGATCCGCATCGGGCCGGTATATACCCCGCCGGGCTTCTGGCGAAGAGGCTACGCCGGGGCGGTGACAGCGGCGGTGAGCCAGACCGCGCTGGAAGCGGGAGCGCGCGAGGTCCTGTTGTTCACCGATCTGGCCAATCCGACCAGCAACAGCGTGTATCAGCGGCTCGGCTTCGAACCTGTCGAAGACCGCGTCGTGCTGCTGTACGAGCGCACGCCCACGCCTTCGATCTGACCGGAAAAGCGATCCAGACAGCGATGCCGCGCACTGAGTCAACCTCCCCTGGAGAGCGGTGGTTCTTCTCGCGGCGTGACTGGCGGTCGGATCGGCAACCCAGCACAGCCGCGGTCTCGGACCAGCCATGTGACGATCGGAGCCCACCGTCGCCCCTACGATCAGAGCCGTGTCCGGTCGCGATCTTTGCCGACGGTTCTACGAACAGGCAGTTCGGCCGCTGATCCCTGGCGTGCCCCACGCTGCCGCGTTGCTCGGTGAGGGTTCCGAGGTACTCGGCTTCGACGACGAGGTCTCCACGGACCACGATTTCGGCCCCCGCGTGCAGCTGTTTGTCCCGCCAGGTCTCGATACCACGCCGATCGAGATCGCCATGGAGAGGCTGCCAGCGCGGTTCGACGGTTTCCCGGTTGTCTATCCCGACGGGGACCGATACGACGGCTGGCCACATCACCAGGTGGAGGTGACCACTGCGCGGGTGTTCTTCGTCGACCGGCTCGGCGTCGACCCGGCCGACGGGATGGATCTGGCGGACTGGCTGCTGGCCCCGACCCAGATCCTGGCCAGTCTCACAGCCGGTGTGGTCCTGCACGACCCGCTCGATCTGCTCACCGCGCGGCGCCGGGCGCTGGCCTGGTACCCAGACGACGTCTGGCGCTACGTCCTGGCAGCCGGCTGGCTGCGGGTCAGCCAGGAAGAACCGTTCATCGGCCGCACCGGCAGCCGGGGCGACGACCTCGGCTCGCGCATACTCGCCGCCCGCCTGGCCCGTGACCTCGTCCGGATCGGCTTTCTCCTCGAATGCCGCTGGGCCCCGTACAGCAAATGGCTGATGACCGCGTTCGGGCAGTTGACCCTCGCGGACCAGGTCGGCGAGCACCTGGGCCGCGCGCTCGATGCGCCGCGGTGGCGGGACCGCGAAGCAGCGCTGTGCGCCGCGGCCAGTCACCTCGCCACCGCCACCAACCGGCTCGGTCTGGCCGAGCCCGTCGACCCCGCGCCGCGACGCTTTCACTCCCGAAACATCCAGGTACTCGGCGCGCAACGCCTCACCCGCGTGCTGACCGACGCGATCAGCGATCCGGGGCTGCGGGCCCTCCTCACCCGGCTCGGACACCAACCCGACGGCCCGCTTGGCCATCTCCCCGGCGCGATCGACCAGGCTACCGACAGCGTCGAAATCCTCACTCAACCGAACCGCCGCCGCGACTACGCAGCCCTCCTTGGCCTCTGGTCCTGAATGTTCCGGAGCACTGATCCGACGGCGCGCGGACGTCGGGGTGCCTCGTTCGAGCTGGGGATGGGCGCGGTGGCCGTCGGTGGATAGCTACCAGCGCATGGTCGGCGTAGAATCGAGCGAAACGAGCATGCCGATCGCCCCGATCGCCTCGATCGTCCTGGAGGCCGTTCATGACCTCACCCACCCGACCCGAACCGCTCCACGACGAGACGTACCTGCCAGGCGAGGACACCGGTGAGATCATCGACTTCCTGGCCGCGCTTCGCGACCGCGGCCGGCAGACCGCCGACCCGCGACCTCGGCTCACCGGCCCGGACGGGCACAGCGTCGAGCTTCCCGAGCCGATGTTCAATGTCCTTCTGCAGGTCGCCGCGGCGATGAAGGCGGGCCTAGCCGTCACGGTGGCGCCGCACCATCTGACGATGTCCACCCAGGAAGCCGCGGACCTGCTCCGTATCTCCCGCACCACCCTGGTTCGGCTGCTGGAGAGCGGCGCCATCCCGTTCGAGAAGCCCAGCCGCCACCGCAAGGTCCGCCTCGACGACCTCCTGGAGTACCGCCGACGCCAACGCCACGCCGCCGACCTCGCCTTCGCCGACATGGTCGCCGATACCGAGCGTCTCGGCCTCTACGACGTCAGCCCCGACGAGACCCGGGCGGCACTGAAAGCCGCACGCAAGAAGACCGAAGGCTGACCGGGATGTTCTCAGCGCTACTCGACACCTGCGTCCTCGTGCCCAGCAGGGCGCGCGACATGCTGCTTGAGATCGCCAGCACCGGTGCCTACCGGCCGCTCTGGTCGAGCGAGATCCTGGACGAGCTCGAACGGACCCTGCGCACGCTGCTCGCCAAGCGTGGCGTGTCACCAGAAGAAGCCGATGCCTACCTCACCCGCCTCTTCCGGCAGATGAAGACCACCTTCCCGGACGCCCCCGTGACCGGCTGGGAACGGCTCGTGCCGACCATCGAACTCCCTGACCCCGACGACCGGCACGTCGTCGCCGCCGCCATGGCCGGCCGAGCCGACGTGATCGTTACCGACAACCTCACGGACTTTCCACCCGCCGCGCTTCCCATGCCCCTGACTCGCCAGTCCCTCGACGACTTCTTCCTTGACGAACTCGACCTCCACCCGGACCTCGTCGTCAAGGCCGTTCGTGCCATCGCCGCCCGGACCGGCAGATCCGGCCCCACGCTGACCGCCTACGACATCGCTACCTACCTGCGTGCCCACGGCGCCCCGGCATTCGGCGCACGCCTTCTCGTTGCACTCGATCAGACGGCAAGACCGGCTCCGTAGCGACGTGGCCCGGGCTCAGCGCATGTCTGGTCGCTCGCCCGCACCACAACCCCCGCAATGACGGTCAGCAGACGGGCGGAAGTGCCAGGAACCACCAGGTCTGCGGAACGCACGTTCGAACCGGTTGTCGATGTTGCCGGTCGGACGGTCACTGGGAATCGGCCCTGGTCAGCGCCCGAGTGCCGACCGGCCGGATGGCGATTTCAGGGCCTACAACCAAGATCAGTCGATTCGGATGCTGGTGCACATGGTCCACCACGCAGAGTAAATAGCCTCCGACCCGGCTAGATAGCTTTGACCTATGAATCGAGCCTGRCTGTCTGCGTCCATCGCCACAGGTAGTCATGCATGAGCGGCTGGTTCGCGCAATGCCGGGACTCCTACGCCGACCGGCTCATGCGGTCACTCTCGGCGTCCGGCACGGATCGCCGCGCCCGAGACGCAGCCGTCCGGTGTCCTGTGCCGGGTTGCCGTTCTGGCGGCGAAGGCCAGCCGGTCAGGTGGCGCGGCCAGCGGCGGGAGCTGAGGCCGGGCTGAGCATGGCGGCCAGCGCTGCCATCGCATCGGGAATGGACCTCTCCGCCCCCAGCGAGGGCGCCGACAAGCTGCTCGCGACCCTCGACGTCCGCCCCGTCAGCGACTGGCGCGATGTCGAGGGTGGCCTGTTCGCCGTCGTCGACGAGACCGCGGCGGTGCCGACCGCCGGCTGACCCCTCCGAGACCACGAGCGCCCCGGCCTGGGTCCAGGCCGGGGTTTCTCTTTGCCCGGACAAGGTGGGGGCGGCGCGCGCGACCAGGCGGCGCGCGGCGGGCACGCAGTGGATCGCGACCTGCGGTTTCGTCGGGAACCGGTAGTTCTTGGACGGTGCCGCCAACGAGGATCAGATCGGGACTGGATGCCGCCCACGCTCGGCACCTGGTCGGTCCACCGTCGCCGGGTAGCGGCCGGCGTGAGCAACCAGGCTGGCGAGTCGCCGATCCGGGCGTCCGCCGAGCGAAACACCCAGAGCAGCCGGCCGGTTTGGACGCCGGATCAGGTTGGTAACCCGTAGATCGCGATCAGCGACGGGCGAACCAGCAGCCGCGGACGAACACTGCCGAGCCAGCAGCCGTCTGCCTCCGTCGTCGCACCGCGGTCGGCCGCCGTCCGGATCAGCCGGCGGAACGGGCCGGCTCCGGACCGGTCAACGGGAGCCTCTACTCCGGATCAGCAGTGGAGAGGATCTGCGTCCTCCCGGCCAGGCCATCCGGCCACCCATACGAGCAAGGCGTCGAAACAGTGGCTGGCAATTGTCCAAATCACACATTCCCAATTCACAAGGTGAGGAAAGTTCGGTGGGAACTTTCACGACCCGAGCGTTCAGCGGAAGCACCTTACTCGCCAGACGATGACCTCTGTCTCACATCATCTTGGCAGGTAGGGCGAGGGCGACGCCCAAGGTTGACGCCGACCGAAGGCAGAGCCCTTCGAACTTCATTGCTTACTACTGATGACATCACAGGTCCCCGGAGCCCGCAGGCAGCTACAGGAAGCTCTCATCTATACGCCATCGATGAGAGGGGACGCGACGATCGTAAGAGTTCGGTGATGGCGTGGGTGGGCGG
>NZ_MRUJ01000315.1:0-6467 GCF_002099325.1 Frankia sp. KB5
GCGGAATCCTCACCGGCGCCGCCGACTACCTCCAGCGCCGATACCTCGCGCTCCACCGCACCCAGCGGCCCGCCGCCACGTCGATTATCAAGAGCTGCCGGGAACACGACGCCAGCCTCATCATCGACCGTCCGCCCGCCGCCACCCCGGAAAGCATTCTCGCCGACCTGAGCACGCTCGCGGGAATACTCCGCCCCGGGGGATACCTCCTCACCGTGCACACCCCCAGCGGCGGGGCTAACGACCCGCTCGCGGACACCATCACCGCCGCCCGTGCCGCCGGCCTGCGCTACCTCCAGCACATCATCATCCTCACCAGCCCCATCCGCGACGGAGAACTCAGCTCTCTCGCCGAGAACCCCCGCGGCGGCGGACTGTTGGAACCCATCCACACCGACCTCGCCGTGTTCACCCATCCCGGTGGTGGTGCGCGTGGCTGACCGGCACACACCCGTTCCGCTCACCGTCTGGCCGGTGTCGCAGACCCACCCCCGCTTCCAGCGCCTGCACCGTTACACCCCGGAATCCCTCGCGCACCCCGCCCGGATGCTGCCTGCCCTCGCCCGCCACATCATCGCGACATTCACCGAGCCCGGTGACCTCGTCGTCGACCCCATGTGCGGCATCGGCACCACCCTCGTCGAAGCAGCCCACCTCGGCCGACACGGGCTCGGGATCGAATACGAACCCCGCTGGGCCACTATCGGCCGCACCAACGCCACCCTCGCCCACACCCAGGGAGCCACCGGGGTCATTCAGATCATCACCGGCGACTCCCGCCGCCTTCCCGCACTCGCCCCCGAGGCCGTGCGCGGAAACGTGGCGCTGGTCCTCACCTCACCGCCCTACGGGAAAGCGACGCACGGCACCGTCGACGCCGACCGTGAAAACGGGGTCCGTAAACGCGACTACACCTACAGTGCCGGCCGGCCCGGGAATCTCGCTGCCGCTGACCTCAGCGACCTCCTCGGCGGATTCACCGACATTCTCACCGGCGCCGCAGCCCTTCTGCGACCCGGCGGAATCGTCGCGATCGCTGTGCGCCCGTACCGCCAGGACGGCGAACTCATCGACCTGCCCGGCGCGATCCTGCACAGCGCCCAGGCGGTCGGGCTCGTCCGCGCCGGCMGCGCCGCCGCCCTCCTCGCCGGCCTGCGCGGCAACCGCCTGGTCCCGCGCACGACCTTCTTCGCCCTCCACAACGCCCGCACCGCCCACGCCGCCGGCACCCCCCTGCACGTCACCGCCCACGAGGACATCCTCCTGCTCACGCTCTCCCCGTAGCCCCGCCAGTGCCCGGCCAGCAGACCTGACAGCCCTGTTAGCCTGCGCAAACGCGACCTGACAGTGATCTGACGGTGATCTGACACAAGTTGCACACGCAACAACAGTCAGATCACCGTCAGATCCCACCCCATGCCCGGGCGCCCCGGCACCACCCCGCCGGCGCGAACGAGGGCGCAGGAAGGGCGACGCGGCGACACGGTTTCGCTCGTCGGGGCTCGGGACGCTCTCGACCTCCTCCCGCTCCTCTGGCGAAGCCTTCCGCGAAGCATCGCCCGAGGCGCCCGCAGCCCCAGAGGAGAACCCCACGAGTCCTCGCAAGGAGTCGAGTGAAAACGTGGACTGAAGACGACATTCACCAGCTCGGCGCAACGGTCAGCATTGTCACCGCCGGCGAAATACTCGGAATCGGMCGGACGAAAAGCTACGAACTCGCCGCCCGCAACGAGTTCCCCGTCCCCGTTCTACGCATCAAGGGCCGCTACCAGGTCCCCACCGCACCTCTCAAACAACTTCTCCGAATCAACAAAGAGAACCGGGAATCCGCTTGACAGGAACCGAAATAGCGGGGCTGAATCGAATGCGCCCCCGGGGGGTATTCGATTATCCGACCGGCCGGGACCATAACATTCTTTTTCTGCTGTTGGAGTGCCCGTGACGAGCCCGATGGCTAACCCGAACGGATCGATTTACAAACGGTGTAGCTGCCGAGACCCACAGACTGGTCGTCAGCTGGTGAACAGGTGCCCGAAGCTGCGTAGAAAGAACGGGGCATGGCGTTCCGACCACRGCACCTGGGCATATCGCATCGACCTGCCCTCCGTCGCTGATGGCTGTCGCCAGGAAGCCCGCCGAGCTGRCCTGAAAACCCACGACGAGGCCAGCGCCGAGATCAAGTGCATCCAGGATCTACTGGCTATTCCTGGAACTGACAACCATGGGATCGGCCAGATCCGGACCCTCATCCTCGACGCGATCAAGGCCGGGGATCCGTTGCCGGACCCCACGGTCGTCAAGGAACGATACCGGCGCCGCGCCGATCTCAACCCTCAGATCACCGTCGCCGACTGRCTCAACACCTGGCTGGCGGGACGTCGCACAATCCGACGCTCCACCCGGGAAGGCTACGAAATATCGATCCGACTGCACCTCGTGCCCTTCATCGGCGATATCCGCCTCGACCAGCTGACCATCGGCCACCTCGACGACATGTTCGACAAGATCGACGCCCGTAACGAGACCATCCGCAGGATCCGTGCCGGCAAGAACCCCGAACTCCGCCAGGCGTTCAAAGGCCGCAAAGTCACCAGCGACGCCTACAAGCAGCGTATCCGCGCCACGCTGCGTGCCGCGCTCAACCACGCCATCCGCGTCGGCCTGATCACGTTCAATCCCGCGGCCTGGGTGGAACTACCCTCCGGGAAACGACCCAAGGCGCTGCTGTGGACGAAAGAACGCGTCGCCCGCTGGCGCGCCACCGGCGAAATCCCCTCACCCGTCATGGTCTGGACGCCCGCCCAGACCGGCGCCTTCCTCGACCATACTGAGGCGCAGAAGGATCGGTACTACGAGCTGTACCACCTCATCGCGCACCGCGGCCCACGGCGCGGAGAAGCCTGCGGCGTGCACTGGACCGACCTCGATCTTGACGAGGYCAACCTCACCATTCGCTGGCAGATCACCCAGCACGGCGCCGACACCGAAATGGGCGCCCCGAAGTCCGACGCCGGTGACCGCCAGATCTCCCTCGACACCGCCACCGTCACCATCCTCCGTCAACGTCGCGCCCGGCAGAACGCTCACCGTCTCTCCCACGGCAAGAAATGGATCGACAACGGCCTCGTCTTCACCGAACCCAACGGCGCCCCCCTCATCCCCGACGAGGTCACCGCCCACTTCAAAGAACTCGTCACCGCCGCCGGCCTGCCCCCCATCCGCCTCCACGACCTCCGTCACGGCGCTGCCACCCTCGCCCTCGCGGCCGGCGCCGACATCAAAACCGTCCAGGAACTCCTCGGACACGCCAGCATCGCGATCACCGCTAACACCTACGCCCACATCCTCCCCGAACTTGCCCGGGAAGTTGCGGAGAACGTCGCCCGCCTCATTCCCCGCCAACACACCCCACCCGCCATCGAGGAATAGTCACGCCACCAATAAGAACGAATCCATGCGGGACGTGCCGTATGTCCCAGCCGGTCGGGGCGTGTAAGAACAACGGTGTAACTCCCCTGTGACACTCTGTGCATACGCGCAGGTAGAGGAGGCACCAGATGACCAGCATGACGACAGATCCGGCAGCGGAGACGATCGCGGGCGAACCGGCAGCCGCCGGCGCCCAGGCCGCCCCGGTGCTCGACGAGGAGCTCGCGCGGCGCCTGGTCGCGCAGGCGAGGGCTCAGGGTGTGTCGCTGACCGGGCCGGGCGGGATGCTCGGGAAGCTGACGAAGATGGTCCTCGAGACCGCTCTCGAGGCCGAGATGACGGCGCATCTCGGCTACGAGGCGCACGATCCGGCCGGGCGCACCGGGGGGAACTCCCGTAACGGCACCCGGACGAAGACGGTGATCACCGAGATCGGGCCGGTCGCGATCGACGTGCCGCGTGACCGGGACGGCAGCTTCGCCCCGGCGATCGTCGCGAAGCGGCAGCGGCGCCTCGACGGGGTCGAGGACCTCGTGGTCTCCCTGGTCGCGAAGGGACTGACGACGGGTGAGGTCCAGGCCCATCTCGCCGAGACCTACGGCACCGAGGTCTCCCGGCAGACGATCTCCGACATCACCGACAAGGTGATCGAGGGCATGGAGGCCTGGCGCGCCCGCCCGCTGGACGCGGTCTACGCGGTCGTGTTCATCGACGCGATCGTCGTGAAGATCCGCGATGGGCAGGTCGCGAACCGGCCGGTCTACGCCGCGATCGGGGTCACCGCCGACGGCGAGCGCGACGTGCTGGGCCTGTGGGCCGGGACCGGGGGTGAGGGTGCCAAGCACTGGCAGATGGTCCTGACGGACCTGAAGAACCGCGGCGTGGCCGACGTGCTCATCCTCGTCCGCGACGGGCTGACCGGCCTGCCCGACGCGGTCGGGCAGGTCTGGCCGCGGACGGTCGTGCAGACCTGCATCGTGCATTATGCCGACGTTCGAGTTATGCCGAGGTGCGACCCGAAGCCGCCGCTACCAGCCTCGCGTACCGCAAGGAGGTCGGCATAATTCGGCTGGTTCGATCTTCCCTTGTCGCCGCGATAAGGGATGCGTCCAGGCTGCCGTCAAGCTCAAAGCCCTGGCCAGGCAAGCATCCATGGGCATTAGCGGTTACCGACTGTGGTTCGACGGAGATCTCGATCTTCCTCCGATTCTCCCTCTTATGCCGCCCTCGCTGGCCAGATGACCTCTTCCGACCAGCGCTCCTGTCCGGAGGTCGGCATAATCCAAACGTCGGCATAAATCGACGACCTCGTGGTGATGTGTGAAACCCGGCAGCAGGCCGAGGCCGCGCTCGCGCGGATCACAGCCTTGCTGGCTGACCTTGGCCTACAACCGAAGGCGGCGAAGACCCGGATCGTGCACCTGACCGAAGGTGGCGAGGGGTTTGATTTCCTCGGCTTCCACCATCGGCTGGTACGCGCCCGTGGTCGGACCGGGGCCAAGCGTGTCGTCTTCCTCGCCCGCTGGCCGTCCCGCAAGGCGGCCCAGCACGCCCGTGACCGGATCCGGGAGTTGACCGCCCGGTCGCGGCTGCTGGTGCCGGTCGACACTGTCGTGCGGCAGGTGAACGCCTTCCTGCGCGGCTGGGCCGGGTACTTCCGCTACGGAAACTCGGCCTGGATGTTCGACAAGACGCAGACCTACGCCCTACACTGGCTTGCGATCTTCGTGGCGAACCGTCACAAACGCAGCCGGGCGTGGGGCTGGCGGATCGTGGCCTACGCCTCACCCGACCACTTCGGCCTGCTCAACCTCGACGGGACCGTCCTCGCTCCCAGGCCAAACCGTCCCTGGAGATCACCGAATGCCGGCGGTGAAAGACGTCGGTGAGCCGTGTGCGGGAGAACCGCATGCACGGAATCGACGGGAGGGAGCTGGAGACGGAACGGTCACCCGTCACCGCRCCAGCTCCCTACCCAACCAGGCCCGGATCCGGAATTCCGGGGGACCGGACCCGGACCAGACCCGGAACGATCATCAGTGCACGGACACCCCGGGCTCAACCCGGAAAAAACCCGGATACGTGAGCACGCGATCACTGGCAGCCTGTGTGCAGGCGCAACGGTGTACGCACGGGAAGACGGGAAGACGGATCATGACGGGCGATGACCGCCAACGGCGACTCATAGAAGATCTTGGAAAGCTTGCCGATCATGGTGTCCGAGGTCCCGAGGACGTCCTCAACGCGGCGCCACGTCTACTCACCCTCGTGGCGGCGCAGGGGGGCGAGTAGGCGGGGGGGGCGGAACGGCGCCACGCCGCCAGCGTCTACTACCGGATTGAGGGAGACATTTTCCGCAAGCAATACGAAAAACCTGATAACCGCGCTCGCSATCGAAATCGACCACCGACTCACCACCGGGCATGACACCACACGCGGTGATCATGCCGGAGGCGGGCACGGTCGCATGCCATCCACGCGTCCCGGACCCAAAAACCCACCCCATCCAGGGAAAAAGGAGACCCGCGATGTTTAGCCGGTTCTACCAGGAGCCCGACGGAAAAATCCCCTGGTATTTTATCGCCGTAGTCGTCCTTTTCGTCGCCGTGCCATCCGTTATCGCCGGAGCATGGCTAGGATGGCTCACCCGGTAATACAGGGTGACCCGCAAAGTCTGTTTGCGCAGGTCGTGGGTCTGGCCGGGGGTTGAGAAGGGCTGGGTCGGGAACGACCGGTCCACCTTGAGGTGATCTTGGTTGGTGACGTTCGGTAGATCGGTGGAGTGATCATCGGTCCGGCTAGGTGACACCGCGCTGGTAACTGATGGTGAGCGTGGCGGGCACTGTTGCGTTGGCGAAGTCCGCCATCTCGGCTACCGATCAGTCATGATCAGAGGATGCGTCGACGTCGTGTCCGTCCACCGGTTCCGATGTCGGAGTTCGCCGGGTTCCGCTTCCTCCTGAGATGATCGTCTTGGCGGTGCAGTGGTACCTGCGCTACGCCTTGTCCTACCGGGATGTCGAGGAGCTGCTTGCCGA
>NZ_MRUJ01000316.1:0-6403 GCF_002099325.1 Frankia sp. KB5
GGTAATACTGGTGCGGCGGGCATGGCACCTCGAGACGATCATGACGGTGTAGGAACCTCCATGATCTCCAGGAGCCGTGCCCGCACCCATGACGCCCCCGGCCTCGCGTCAGAAGYGCGCTACGCAACMCCACTGGAAGYCCCACACAACGCCGAAAGTCTGCTTACCAGCAAACTTGYCGAGGCCCTGGGAGAAGAACAGCCCACCGATCAGCGCGACGCCCACTGCCGCGCCAAGCTGGCCGGTCGCGTTGATGATTCCGGAGGCCGCGCCGGCTTCGTGCGGCGGCACATCGATCAGGATCATCCCGGTCAGTGGCGCGACCAGCAGGCCCATGCCCGAACCGATCAGCAGCAGAGACGGGGCAGCATGCCATGCTGTCACGGTGGTGGCGAAGTGATRCGCCGTCCACACGTAGGAAAGAACACCCGACGTCATCACCGCCACTCCCACCATGAGGCAGCGACGGCCATACTTCGGAAAAATGTAGCGTACCGCGAGTCCGCCAGCCACGGGAACAGCGACGGAGAATGGAATCGTGGTCAGACCGGTATGCAGTGCCGACCAGCCTAGACCACCCTGCAGATAAACCGTCCAGGTGATGAAGAATCCAGCCGGCACGCAGCTGAACAACAGTTGCGTGCCGACGCCGACAGAAAAGCTGCCAGTTTTGAAGAGGTTCAGCGCCAACAGTGGCGAATCGTCACGGCGCACCTTTTCCCGTTCATACCGTAGGAACAGCGCGAACACTGGGACAGCGATTACCATGGCGACAATGCTCCACATCGGCCAGCCCAGCTCGCGCCCCTGCACAAGCGGAAAAAGCACGAGCAGCAGCCCTACGGCGACGAGGATCWTCCCTATCCCGTCGGGCCGGCGAGCATTCGGGGACCTGGATTCCCGCATCCACGCCGACGCTGCCACCAACGCTACCGCGCCGACGGGGAGGTTGACCGCAAAAATGCTGCGCCATTCGAGGCCGAACGGGTTCCACTGGAGCAGAAGACCACCGACGAGCGGTCCCGCGACGATCGCCAGGCCCACGATGCCCGCGTATAGGCTGACGACCTTGCCGACTTCTTCCCGAGCAAAGCTGACGTGGATGATCGCCAGTACCTGCGGCACCATGACGGCCGCAGCGCCCCCCTGGACCACCCGGGCGCCGACGAGGAATTCCGGACTCTGCGCAATCGCGCACATTCCGGACGCCGCCATAAACCCGGCGACACCGGTCAAGAACATTCGCTTGCGACCGAAAATATCTCCCAGTCGACCTCCGGTTATCAGCATCACAGCGAAGGCGAGAGTATAGCCCGCGTTCATCCACTGGATGGACGTTGGCGACGCCCCGAGATGCTGCTGGATGTTCGGAATAGCCACCGTGACGATGTTGTTGTCAAGCAGGTCCATGAACGTGGCGACGAGCAGGACCGCGAGAGCCCACCAACGCCTCGGGTCGGGTGCGGGCTGGGCCACCTGCAGTACCGGCTCGGACGGCCAGGTGGTCCGCTCAGTATCGACCATGATCTACCTGTTCTGCGGAATTCCGCCTCAGCGCCGCTCCCGCGCTGGCCGGTTGATCTTCATACTGTCCATGTCCGTCACTCCGAATCGGAGGTCGCGATAGCCGCAGCCGATCTCGTCGAACCTTGCCATCAGCCGTTCTTCGGCGGCATCCTGCGCCCGCTGCTCCGCCTTGTCGTCGAACTCGACTCGAACGACCAGGCGGAATGTGAAGGCGACGATGGACTCGTTGTAGACGAGCGTTCCTTCTTCGGTGAACGACGCGTTGAGCACATCCTGCTGGTCGGCGTTCCGGCGAAGCTTCTCCCGCGCCGGGGGGTCAAGTTTGTCAAACCGTCCGCGTACCAGCACCCGGTAGACGTGCTCGGGCATCAGTCGTTCCCTTTCTCCGCAGCTATTTCGCGACCCAACGCGACCCACGACCGCAGTAACAAGTCCACCGCGTCGACTGCCGCGTCGTCCGGGCTGCTCTCGGGCGACAGGACCCGTTGGATCGCCAGGCCGTCGTCAAGCGCGTGCACTATCAACGCGAGCACCTCGACCGGAGCAGGTGGGGACGCGTCACGAGACGTGAAGTCGCGGGCGAGCGCCTCCGCGATGATCGTCCGCGTCCGCGCCTCCCGGTCGGTCAGCGTCGGCAGGACGCCCGGGTTGCGCAGGCCGTAGAGCCACAGCTCGGTGCGCAGCACAAGCCAGCTCGCGAGGTGACGGTCACGCTCACGATGCCAGGCCCGGAACTGCTCGACCATGCCCTCGAACGAGCCGGCGTCACGGCCCAGCGCCCGCAGCTCCTCCAGCTCACGCTCTGTGCGCTTCTCCAGCAGGGCGAGCACAAGCTCGTGCTTGCCGTCGAAGTTGCCGTAGAAGGCGCCTCGCGTGAAACCGGCACGCTCGACAATCTGTTCGACCGATGTGCCGGCAAGGCCACRCTCGGCGAACAGCTCCGCCGCCGAGCGCAGCAGCTTCTCGCGGGTCAGCTCCCGACTCTCCTCTCGGGACAACCGTCTGGTCGCGATGACAGGCTCCTTCTAGATACAGAGGTGCATCCAGATACAAGAGCCTATCAGAGTGCCGGGCTCGTCTCCAGCTGGGAGGCGGGCCGGGTCAGGCGGACCGCGCCGAGCACGGCCGCCTGGTAAGGGGTGAGCGTGGCTCCGGGTTCCGACAGGGCGAACGCCGCCCACCGCGGCTCCCGCCCGCAGCCGTACAACATGCCGAGCGACGCCAGGACCGAGCGCCGTTCCGCCTGCCGCCGACCGGATGCCAGCAGATGCGCCGGCCGTCCGGCGTGCGCCAGCGTCTGCCGCACCGGGCTCAACAGGACAGGATGCGCGCTCACCTCCACAAACACCTCATGGCCGGTGTCACCGAGCCGCTCGACCGCGGCGGCGAAACGGACCGGCTCGCGCAGGTTACGCATCCAGTACTGTGAGGCGAGGCTCGTTCCTGGCACGGGCTCGCCGGTCACGGTCGAGTACATCACGATCCTCGTAGGTCCCGGTGCCAGCGACCGTAACGCCAGATCAAGATCCGCACGCAGGTCATCGACGTAGTGGCTGTGCGAGGCGACGGTTCCCGTAATCACGCGGCAGTAGACGTCGCGCCGGGTGAGATCATCGACGAGCCTGGCGAGTGACGCCGCGTCGCCGGCCAGCACCGTCGACCGGGGGCTGTTCTCGCCGGCGACGCTGATGCGCCCGGCGCTGGCATCCGCGACGGCATGCGCCTGGGCGGGGGACAGCTCCGTGGCGGCCAACGCCCCCCTACCGGAGATCCGGCGCAGCAGCGCACTGCGCCGGCAGGCGATCATCACCGCATCTCGGAGGCCCAGCGCGCCCGCGGTATGCGCGGCCGCGATCTCCCCCATGCTGTGGCCGACCACGGCATCCGGCACGATCCCCCAACTGCGCCACAAAGCCGTCAGGGCGATCTGCAACGACACCATGGTCGGCTGCAGCACGTCGATCTCGTCCATCCGGGACGCTGGCGGGTCCAACCCGAGCTGCTCGACCACCGAGAATTCGGCGAAACGCCGAACCTCCTGATCACAGCGAAGGAGCGCCTCCCGGAACGCCGGCTCAGCGACCAGCAGCTCGCGGCCCATTCCGTACCACTGGGCGCCCTGCCCGGCGAAGACGAACACCAGGCCGGGCCGGCGTGCCGTCACATCGGGAGGAATGCGGTCGGTTTCTCCCGCGAGGGCGGCGGCCAGTTGTTCAGCGAGATCAGCGTACGAATCGACAACGAAGGTCAGGCGGTGCCGCGCTCCGGCGGTACGCACCGCGGCGTCATGGCAGTACCAGGCCAGCGCCGGCAGGYCCGCCCGCGCACGCACTCGGTCAAGGTGCGTGCGCAGGAGTTCCGCCAGTCTGTCCTCGGTGTCTGCCGCGACAGCGAACAATCGTGTGTCCACGTCTCCCCCATCAGGCCGCACGTCGCCCGCTCCTGGTCCGGGCCCGATCATCGAGGTCACCGGCGGACGGCTACCTGGTGGCGGTAGCTCTCCATCGGCAGGCCGCTCACCCAGGGCACGATCCCGATCCTGCTCAGCAGCCTGATCACGGCGGGCGGCTGATATCCCGCGAACATGCCGCCGAACATCAGGATCTGGCTGTGTGCCGCGATCCTGCGCGCCATCGGGTTCATCCGCTGCCGCGCGAGCGTGGCGTGGAAATGGCTGTCGGACGCCATCCGGCGGCGGATCGCCGCGCGAACCCGGTCGGAGATGTCGTTGTCGGTGACCCAGGTCAGGCCGTCGATCTCCGCGGCCATCCGGCGCATCGCCGCGTAACGCTGACGCGTGAAGACGTCAATGTGGGTGAGGATGCCGCCGGGGCTGAGCACACGTTCCACCTCCCGGAGGAATCTGCCGAGATCAGGATAGTTGTGCGAGCTCTCTATGTTGACGAGTATGTTCACGGAGCCGTCAACGAAAGGCAGTTTCTCGGCGTCGCCGTGCACGAACTCCAGTACGTCCGCACGCGCGAGGGTCGCCGAAGCCCTGGCGATGGCTCGCGGCGACAGGTCCAGGCCGGTCATCCGTGCGCCACGGGCGATACGGGAAAGGAAGTTCAGGCCTTCCCCGGTGYCGCAGCCGACTTCCACCACCGTGCGACCGTCGTAGTCGTCCAGACCGATCGGCAGGTCCCGCAGAGCCAGGAAGTACAATTGCTCACTGAAGCCGTCCGTGCCGAACTCACCGAACCCTGGCAACCAAGCCCGGATCTCGTCGACGATCTCAGGGTCATACATCCCCCAGTTCCACAGGTCCCCCTTCGCCGAGAGGGTGGCGGCCATGTCATAGATTGTCGAGCTGGCCGCTTTCATTCTTTCCGCAGCCTTCTCACCACCGCGAGCCGTGTCAGGCTCAGCAAGATTGATGTCGGCCAGACCGCTGGTGAAGGCGGTCATGATCTCGGCAGTGTTCACTGCGCTCTCCGCGGGTCTCCGGCCTGCTCGGAAAGGGAGGGCTGGGGGCTGTTGGTGTCACCGCGCACCAGACCGACGCCGTCGTACGCCTCGGCCGGGTCGGTGCCCACGCGCACCAGTTGGTTGTCGCCGTTCACGAACACGACGTTGGGCTGGTAAGAGCGGGCGTCCTCCTCGGCCATCAACGCATAGCTGACGATGATCACCAGATCGCCTGGACTGATCAGGTGGGCGGCGGCGCCGTTGATGCCGATGGTCCCGCTGTCCGCCTCACCTTCGATGACGTACGTGCTGAGCCGCGCACCGTTGGTGATGTCCAGCACGTCGACCTTTTCTCCCGGCCACAGGCCGGCGGCCGCCATCAGGGTGGCGTCGATGGTGATCGAACCAACATAGTGAAGATCGGCCTGTCGCACGACGGCACGATGGATTTTGGATTTGAGCATCTCGCGGTAGATCATTACACTCACCAGGTCACCGGCAGCTCTCGCACACCGTAGATAATCATTTCGGAGCGGGTACGGATCTCGCTGGTCGGCACCGCCACGTGAAGGTTCGGCAGGCGGCGCGCCAACGATTCGAACGCGATGCGCAGCTCCAATCGGGATAGCTGCTGTCCGACGCACTGGTGGATGCCGTGCCCGAAGGCCAGGTGCGGCACGGGCTCGCGCGTGATGTCGAGGCGGTCGGGAGCGTCGCACAGTGCGGGGTCCCGATTGGCCGCGGCGAGGGAGAGCGACACCGCGTCACCCGCAGTCAGCTGGTGGCCGTCGAACTCCAGATCGGCGGAGACCGCACGGATCGAGCCGGCGTGCACGATCGTCAGGTAGCGAAGCAGTTCCTCGACAGCACCGGGCGCCAGGCCCGGGTCCGCGGCCAGCGCCGCATACTGCTCGGGATGTTCCAGCAGCGCGAACGTTCCCATCGCGATCATGTTGGTGCTGGTGTCGTGCCCGGCGACCAGCAGCACACTGCCGATCGTCATCAGCTCCTCGTCGCTGAGCTCACCCCGGGCCACCAGCGTGCCCAGCAGGTCGTCCGCCGATGCGACCCGCTTGGCCTGGATGAGACCCATCAGCAGTCCACCGATGTTCTGCCAGCCGCTGATGGCCTCCTCCGCGCTGGAGTGAACGGTGAACAACGCTGCRATAGCCGCGCCGAACACCTCACGCTGCTCGACGGGCACTCCCAGCAGTTCGCAAATCACCAGCGCGGACACCGGTTCGGCGAACGCCGACACCAGGTCGGCCGGACCGCCACCGGCGATCATCGCGTCCAGGTGCTGGTCGACGATCTCGATCACCCGCGGCTCCAGGGACCTGGTCCGACGCGTCGAGAACCACTCGACGATATGCCGCCGGTAGCGGGTGTGCTCCGGAGGATCCATCGCGGTGAACATGCCCGGCGCCGGCTCGGTGCGTTCGCCTGCCATCGGCAGCGGGATGGGCGA
>NZ_MRUJ01000317.1:0-6425 GCF_002099325.1 Frankia sp. KB5
GACAGCCGACCACGCCGGAACATCCCAGAAAACTCTCCCACAACGATCGGACCGTGCTGAACAGCAGGAAACGATCTCGGGTGTTCGCGTCGACGACATCGTCCTCGACGCRAACACCCAGGTCACAGCCTTGATCAATAGTGAAGCTCAAGATAACCRGCKYKGTAACGCTAGCACTCAACATCGCGGAACCCCTGATCGCCGGGGACTACGGCAAAGCGGCATTTGATGCGGTTGGTCCGCTTTTGCTGATCGGGTGGTCGGAGGTGGGCCCGGGACTACTTCAGGCTATGCGCCCAGCCCGGTCTAATGTCCTGCCGGAAGGTGCGCCCGCGGGCGGTGGCGCGCACGGTCTCGTGGCTGCCGAACCGCACGCGCAGCCAGAACGGCCTGCTACCACCGGGATGCGGCCGGCGCGAAAGGGCACGCCTCAAACTGGTCGCAAGGCAGGCGACCAGGATCTGCTGCATCGGGCTCGGGCCGAAGATGTGCTGCACTGGCAGCAGTACCAGCGCCCGATCTCCGCGGAGACGCTGCGCAAGCGCCTCCATGTCGGTACTCCCACCGCGCGCAAACTGGTCGCGCAGCTACGCACCGAGATCCACACCCAGATCGAAAGCATCTCCAGCCACCTCGACGGTATGCCCCAACCGGCCATGTGATCGACGGACAGGCGCCGATCCCGCGCTCACCGCGAGAGCATCGTGATCTCGGTGGGCGCGGGATCGCGGCCGAGGACAACGGGCCGACGACCGGCGCGGATCATCGCGGAACTCCACCGCCTCGGGTGTCCGCGATAAGACGACGCGGGAGCCGTGATCTGGACGGATCATCGAGCGGCCGGGTAGGGGCACCGACCCGACAGCCGATCGGCCGAAATGTAGCTCTTTGTGTCGGAGACTGTCGACCGTGTGATATATCGGTGCCATCAGCGTGATGCGAGAGGGCCCGTGGACACCGACATCGCCGCCATCCTCACGAAGCTCGACCAGGTCGATCCGACCGACCCGCGGGATCTGCGCCGCGTCTGCGACACCGCCGCGGCGGCCTTGGCCGTGGCCGGCGTCGAGCCGCCGTTCCAGGTGCGGGCCGTGGACGCGGTCGGCGACCCGCGGCTGATCTGCTCGCGGCTCTACTGGGGGCGCCGCCTGCTCACTGAGCCGACCATGGAGGTCGCGGCCCAGTGCGCCCGCTGGCTCGCCGCACATACCAACGACCTGACAGCCCAGCAGCGGGACGCGATCGTCGAAGCGTGGTCGCTCGGGTTCGCGGACGCGACCAGGGACACAGTCGACTCGCGCTACGACATCGCTGCGGCCACTGGCAGGCTCGCCGACCAGCCCGCCGACGTCCGCAGCTTTGTCGTGCTCTACCACGCCGCCAAGTTGCGGGCGAACTACTGGTTCGACGAGCTGGACCTCTTCCTGGAATCCTCACCGCTGATCGCCACCGGCCGCGACCAGACACACGGTCCTCTGCTCGCGGCGCTCCGCGCGTTCGCCGCGTTCGGCAGCCGCCGGCGGACCGTCGAGTACGCCACCGGTCTGTTCACCCAGGCGTGGGACGCTGCACCGCGATCGCGGCAGGTCGTGGACGTCTGCCTGGACGGACTGCGTGTGGCACCGCCGTTCGAGGGGCGGGGGGAGTTCCTACGCCGCCACGCTGCCGAGGCGGCCACCACCTATCCCGATGATCATAAGATTCGGTACTGCCTGGCGCAGGGGCAGCGGATGTGCGGCCTGCTCCCGGAGGCGCTCGACACGATCGGAACCGCGATACGGCTCCTGTCCGCCGCGGGCGAATGGGACTCCGCCGCCAGGCCGCGCTACCTGCAAGAACATGACTTCATCTGTGACCTGCGGCGCCAAAGTCGGGAAGACGCCGCCCAACAGGCCGGGGCAGACGAGGACAGGGCCGCAGTGCGCCAGCTCCAGCGTCGGCTCCGGGACCCCAGTGCGCTGATGGGCATGGTGGTACTCGTGGTCGTCCTCGACGTCGTCCTGGTGATTCTTGCCGGGCGATCGAGCGCCGCCGGTGCACCGGACTTGCGGGCCCGTCTGGGGATGCAGGCGGCTCTTGGCGGGAGTCTGCTGCTCCTTGTCGCGTTCGTCAGCGCGATGGCGAGGTTGATCGTTCTTGGGTGTCGTAGAAGTCCTCGGTAGCGGTGGCGGTTCGATCGCAGGTACGCACAGCCAGCTGTGGACCCAGTACGCCGCTCGACGGGACCAACCTTGGCCGGCGACCGCCTGGGGGACGGCGTAGATCTCACTCGCGCCTTTGGTCCGACACAGGAGCAGCCGGACATCTCATCCGGCTACGCAAAGATGCGGGCTGAGGCGCGTCGTCCTGGCCGCCACCAGTAGCCGGCATCAGGCCGAGATTAGCCTTCCACCGCGGCAGGTTCGGACGATCTTCCCGGAGCGGGCTCGGGCTCGCCGACCGCGCGTGGGGTCCTGGTGTCGGAGGGAAGCATCCTGTTGCCGGGAACGCGCGCTACCAGGACGAATCGCTCTGTCTCCTCCGCGCCGACCCGTACTCGATCGATCCATACGCTGGAATAAAGATCAGGGAAACCTTCGCTGTGGTCGGTAAGGTCAAGGACAAGGAGAACGACGAACGCGACCTCTGTTACTGTGTAGGCTCTGGTCTGGCCGAGATATTTCCGAAGGGCCTCACGCGAGGCGTTGCCTTCCTCCCGTTTGCATTCGATGTAGAAGGCAAACTGAGGTAGCAAGATCGCAATGTCGGCCCGCCCGGCGGCGACATCCTCCAGTTCTCCCCGTACATGGCCTGAGAAAGGGCGCTCCAGCCAGTCCATAAAGTTCAGCTGGAGATCTTTCTCCTTCGCGGTCCCCCCTCGGCCCTTGAAGAGAAACGTCCGACCGCCTGCCATCTTCCTGCCGACGTTGTTGCAGACCCGGAGGTATTCGACGGTGTCCTCCATGAGGATCGAGAACTCCTTGCCTGCGATCTCCCAGTCGGGTGAGCGCTTGAGCTCRGCGGTGAGATCGTCGAGCAGGTTATCCATCTTCGGATTCCGGATCGCGGCTCGGAGGATGYCCCTGTCGTAGAATTTTTCCTCGATCCTCGCGATCAGGTCAGGGTCGGCCTGTTTCAGCAGCCGGATCGCGTCTGTCAGACCGAATGCTTCGAGCGCCGCTGGGATGCGGCCCAGGTCTTTTCCCAGTACATCGCCACCCAGAGGCTTGTCGCTGACGCGGATCTCGGCGCACGCCAGGTGGACGGCGTCGGCCAGCTCCTGTGCTACCGGGTCGGCGCGGAACCTGGGTTCGCGCGCGAGCGCAAGGTCGAGCAGAGTCAGCCGGTATGAGTTGTTGATGAAGGCCGCCTCGACGAGCGGACGAACCATGCCGTCGACGCCCTGGTGTGGGGTGCCGGTGAAGGTGCGGCTCTCCTCGTAGGCGGCGAGCAACGCGACCAGCGCCTCGTCACAACGGAACCAGTATTCCTCGGCCAGATAGCCGGTCGCTGGTACCAAGGCAAGCGAGAGACGATGCCACGCTCGCTCCGCCGCATGCCGTGGCTGCGCCCACGGTGGCGCATAGTAGCCGTCAAGCCATGCCCAGTAGCGGCTCACTGCTGCGTCGAGATGCTCCGCGGCGGTCCGGGCCGCGCCGGCGTCTTGGTGCATGAGAGCGAAGACGGCGTCGAGGGCGGATGCGTATGCCTGAGCGTCCGGGCGTCCGTTGTCCAGCTCGGTCGCCTTGGCCAGACTGCGACGGGCAGCGAGGAGACCATCGCGGACTCGGCTTTGGCTGTCCGCGTCGAGCGCCCGGCGAAGGTCAGCGAGCGCAAGCTCGAACACGGCGTCGGCTCGGGCAAGCGTCACGTCGGCGAGGCGATCCAGCAGGTCAGTCAATACCTGATCGGGATGATGGTCGTGCAGCGCTCCAACCAGTCGCGGCAGGCGACGGACGGCCTCGTCCGGCAGCGTGTCGATCGTGTCAGCGAGGTCGTCACAGAACGCCATCAGACGATGCGGACGTATCCGCTCGGTCGTCGTGAGGTGCACGAGCGCTTCCAAGGCACTGATCGCGGTAGCGGCCTCGCGTGGCGTGCAGTCCGGACGCTGCACTGCCCTCGTCCGAGCGAGTAGCGCAACTTCCAGAGGTCGCGATGTCCGAGCGGCGAGAGTGGGATAGCGCAGGAGCCGCGCGATCGCGCTTGCGTACGAGGACGGCCGCGGGTGGTTGGCGAATCCCCACACCACGGCGTCATCGATGATCCCTACGCTGGCGGCATCGGAGCCGGCGTCTGCGTGGCCTGCGGCGTCGACGAGGAAGAGGAACAGCGGACTGCCGGCAAGTGCCGCCGCGCCGGCCGTGACCAGGGCGAGTCCGCCGAGGTCCTCAGCCGTGGGCCCGTCGTCCAGGACCGCCGAGTCTGCCGACGCTGTCCAGCGTCCGAGGGCATCCTCGACCCTGTGGAGGACGTCGGGAGACGCGGCGGGGTCCACGATGTGATCAAAACAGAAATGTGCGGTCGGTGCCGACGATCAGTCGCGTGGCGGGGAAGGAATCCCATACTGCCTCGTGCCTGGTCGCGATGATGATCTGAAGGCCATCCAGCTCGTCACCGAGCGCGATCAGATGGTTCAGCATGATCTTCACATCGCCGGGCTTGATCTCGACGTCGGTGGGCGAGTCGATGAGGAGCAGCCCCGGGTGCGACCGTATGCCGTACCTGCGCCCAACCCTGATCATGGTGACGACGATCGCGATGCGGAGGCGCAGCCGCTCACCGGGGCTCAGCCCCTTGAACGTAGCCGGCTGGCCCGACTTGCGCGGGTTGACGTGGGCTCGGGTGTCCAGCCTCACCGAGTCGAGGTTGGCGACGCCGAGCCGGCGCGCCAAATCGGCGATCTCCTCGTTGAGCTCATCGAACAGGCGCGTGGTCACCGCCTTGGCGGTGGACCGGAGCACCTCGTCGGCTGCCTCCAGCACCTGAGCATCGATGTCCACAGCCGGCGAGTCGCCGGCGTCGCCGAGGGCGGCGAGTGTCTGGACCACACCGTCGAGACGGGCTACGTCCAGTTCGGCGTCGCGTACCTGGCCCTCCACATCGCCCCGGCCAACGGCCGCGGCGAGCGCCGCCTGCGCTTCCTGGTGTCTCTCGGCGGCGACGCGATGCGAGGAGCGGGCGTCGTCGCGGGCTTTCTGCGTTGCCGACTCCGCGGCCCGCGACGCCTTGACACGCGCACGTAGCTGGTCGAGCAGGAACTCGCGATCCTCTGGTCCTTCCTCGGGAACGGTCAGCGGAGAGGTGCACACCGCGCATCGCCCATGCTGATGTTCACCATGCCGCCGATCGGTCCCTATCGGACTCTCGCATCGAGGGCACATGCTCGGGTTCAGGGCGCCGAGCAGCGCCCGAGCTGCCACGGACTCCGTGGTTTCGCGCAGCTGCCGTTCGTCCTCGATGCGCGCTTGACGGGCCTTCCCGTGAAGGTCCGTCGCCGCGTCGAGACGCCGCTCCGTCTGGGCCTCGGCGTCGGCGGCGGCTCGCACGGCCAGGCGCAGCGCTGCGAAGTCAGGAGCTGACGCACGCAGCTCGCTCAGCCGTAGACGCGCCCTCTCCAGCTCCTCCTGGGCAGCCCCGAGCCGGCTGGCGCGGATATCGGCGTCCTCTCTCACTCGTCGAGCAGAGTGGCGCGCCTGCTGCTTAGCCATCCGCGATGAGGCGCTCGCGGACATCAGATCCGACACGAAGGGAATATCAAGGAATGCCTGCATTAGGCGAACGGGAATATTCCCGGTCGCGTTCTTGCCGAACAGGACGGAGTCGCTCGCCGACATGATGCTGACCATCGGGAAGAAGGCGGGCCATTCGTGCGTCTGGACGGCCCCGTCGCGTACATCCCCTTCGACCGGGGCGCCTGGCGTTGCGGCGAACATCTCCAAGGGACGTAGTCCGAGCTGCTTCATCATGAAGCGACTCATGAGCGCCGCTACCGCGCCCTTGCTCTCGGCCGCGTCCACGAGACCGACGCCCGGGGCCTCTTCCTGGTGTGGTTCGAGTGCCGTCAGGGTGTCGATCGATTGTAAACATTCAGCCGCGTAGCGAAGAGTGCTGATCTTGCCGTCTTGGTGGCGGACTGTGACGCCGGACTGGGGGGCGGCCGGCGCTCGCGGCCCGCGCGGGTTTGTGGGCTGGTTGTCCGGTGTGACCGGCGTGTCGCTGCGCGGCGCGGGYCGGGGCTCGGTTTGATCGGCTGGTGTCTGGTCCTGCCGGTTCGCCCCGCGACGCCCTGGTCGTGCTRGCGTTCTGGCAGGCGGCGCGGATCGCCCGGTTGGAGGCACAGGTCGCGCAGGTCGAACGGCTGACCGCGGCGAACAAGGATCTCGCGGACCGGGTCGCGCGGTTGGAGTACCTGCTGTCGCGCAACAGTGGCAACTCGTCGAGTC
>NZ_MRUJ01000032.1:0-15893 GCF_002099325.1 Frankia sp. KB5
ACGCCCTCGGCCGAGTTGTCAAGCGCTGCGATGAAGTCGTCGATCAGCCGGTTCTGCGTGGCGCTGCTCTCCAGCTGGAATCCGACGATCTTCGAGGCCAGATCGACCGCGATCTCACCGACCTCCCGGCGGACCTGGGCGACGATCTGCGCCCGRTCGGCCGCGAGCTGGGCGTCCGCCCGGGCCTTGATCTCGGCGATCTCGCGCTGCGCCGCGGCGCGGAGTTCCTCGGTGATCTGCCGGCCCTCGCTGTGCGCCTCCTCGCGGATGCGCGCGGCCTCGGTCCGAGCCTCGGCCAGCTGGGCGCGGTACTGCTCCAGCAGGGCCTGCGCCTCGCGTTGCGCCGCCTCGGCGCGGGCGAGCCCGCCCTCGATCCGCTCGGTGCGCTGCGCGTAGGTCCTGGCGATCTGCGGCCTGATCTTCCAGAAGAAGAAGGCCACGAGCAAGGCGAACGACAACGTTCCGATGAGCAGTTCACTCAGCGGCGGGATCAGAACGTTCTCGTCGGAGTGCCCGCTCTCGGCGGCGGCGATAAGGATGGATGTCGCGCTCATGATTGYCCCGCCGGTTTACGGGAAGACGAAGGGAAYGACGAAGCCGATGAGCGCGAGGGCTTCGGCGAGGGCGAAGCCGATGAGCATGTACCGGAAGGCGACCTGCTCGGCCTCGGGCTGGCGGGCGATCGCCTGGACGCCCAGGCCGAAGATGAGACCGATACCGATACCGGGACCGATGGCGGCGAGGCCGTAGGCGACGGCGCCCAGGCTTCCGCTCACAGCGTCCTTGGCGGCGAGAATGTCTGCCATTGCGGTGCTTTTCCTATTCAGTCGGGCACCGGGACTCRCCGGTGCTGGAAGGGTGTGTCGGGAATCTAGGCCCGGGCCGATACCGGCACGCCCGCCGGAGCAGGCGAGGCGAGTTCCTCGGACGGAGCTACCTCGTGCTCTCCGTGCACCATCGCACCGCCGATGTAGGCGGCTGTGAGGATCGTGATGATGTACGCCTGGAGAGCGTCGATGACAAGCTCGAACGCCGTGAGGATGATCRCCACCAGCAGTGAGGCGGCGCCGAACACATAGGGGGGCTTGGGCAGCAGGTAGTCCGCGCCCAGCGAGAAGACCAGCAGCAGGATGTGCCCGGCGAACATGTTCGCGAAGAGCCGGACCGCCAGCGTGAAGGGCCGAACGATCAAGGTCGAGAGAATCTCGATCGGCGCCAGGAGCACGCGGATCCACAGCGGCGCGGTGGGAGCCGGGTCAATCATCTCCTTGAAGTACGGACCGGCGCCGTTGGCCTTGATGCCCGCGTAGTTGAACAACACGTACGTGACGAGCGCCAGAACCATCGGGACGGCGATGCGCGAGGTCGCCGGGAACTGGGCCCCGGGCACCACCGCGAGCACGTTGCAGATCAACACGAAGCTGAACAGGACGAGCAGGTAGGGCGTGTACCTCGTGCCCTTCTCGCCGATGACACCCCGGGCGATCTGCAGATCGATGAAGTCGTAGGCCGACTCGCACAGGTTCTGGAGGCCGCGAGGTATGATTTTAGCTCGGCGGAATCCCAACCAGAAGATCACACCGACAAACAGTGCAGCAAAGATCGTGAGCGCGGTGGCCTTGTTGAGGTAGAGATTGACCGAGCCGATCCCGACATCGAACCAGTGCGGAGTCTGGAAGACCTCCTTGGTGGGGCCTTCGAAGCCCTCGTCGGCGAGGACCGRCACGACAAACACCTCCATGATCGATTAGGTAGCGCGTTCACGGCCCGGCAAGGTTGCCGTGCTCGGCGGCAGATTGCCTCCACCCTWCCGGGTTCGCACGACACGCTCACACCGAAGAACGACCCGTCGCCAACCGGGTACAGCGCTCCGAAGGACACCTCGACAAGCCCAGGCCCTGATGGGTGTCGGCAGGCCGACGTCCTGTTGYCCGCGATACTATCCACACCGGCACCCCACAAGCACGGACTCGCTTCGACGTTCGCGCTGGTTCATCCGCGCGTTGTCTATGGGTTTCACTCCGTTGCTACCCATTCCACACAGCGCGACGAGTTGATGACACGCGGCTTCCAGCTGCACCCATCTCCCGCCGTCGGCTACGCCCAGTAGCGTCACAACGTCTGCCAGATGAGCACAATTCGGCTCTCCCTTCCCCGTCTCGGCGACCTGGGTCCACTCTGACCGGAATCGGTTGCGCCGTCGATGACCTTCGAGGTCATCGACGGCGAGGACCGGCCCGATTCAATGGAACAGCCGGGGCGGTCGGTACAGCCAGGTCCAGCAGGACGGAACTACCAGGACAAGCGGGACAGAACGGTCAGGCCGAACGAACTGGGCGAACAGGACCAACGGAGCGTATTTCGCCAAGACCGCCGAGCTGGCCGGAAGCCTGGCTATCCRCCCTCTCACCGGGTAAGTCGATAGATCACGAGGTACATCGCGGCGGCGAGGCCGACGGTCAGTCCGATCGGCAGGAACAGCACGTGAAAGCCGAGAAGGCGATCCGCTCCAAAACCGACCAGTCCCCAGAAGAGCATTCCGGCGATCAACGTGCCGAAGACGTTCCACGCCTCGCCGGGACCGTTTCCCCCCGAGGTCATCAGACCGGCGGACGGCGCGAGGCGTCCCACGCGCCGGGACGCTCCGGGTCGTAGAAGGGCATCCGGGTGTGGGTCGCGACCCAGAGCTCGGCACCCATCCACCCGAAGACCCCGGCGAAAATCGACCAGGCGAAGGCCGGCAGGTCAAGGGCCTCCGTGTCCTGGATCACCACGAGCAGGACACCCAGCAGTGCTACCTTCGCCGCGTAGGTGCCGAGGGCCGCCGGCAGGAGCAGATGCGGYGCCCGGSGCGCGACGGCCCCGACCGCCACCTTGCTGATGCCGAAGAACGCCATGACGATCATCAGGCCGACCGCGGCGCTCAGGGCGCCCGTCCCGCCGCGCAGGACCGCCGCGAGCCCCACCGCCGGGACCGCCAGCACCCCGGTCAGCGCCGCTCCCAGCCGGATCACCCGGGCCGCCGGCACGATCATGCGCGCCGCGCCGATCGCTGGGTCCTGATCAGCAGCGCGATCAGGGCCGCGAGGCCCACTCCGACGGTGGCGACCAGGATCGGCAACGGGGAGTTGGAGAACGACGCGGCGACACCTCCGAACCCGACCAGAGCCGCCCAGAAATACATGAAGAGAACCGCCCTCACGTGCGAATTACCGATTTCCAGCATGCGGTGGTGGAGATGCATCTTGTCCGCCGCGAACGGCGAGCGCCCCGCCCTCGTCCGCCGGACGACCGCGAGCCCGAGATCGAGAAACGGAACGGCGAGCACGRCCAGGGGTATCGCCAACGGGATCAGCGACGGGTACGACCGTGAGGGTCCAGCGTAACCCCCGTAGGCCACCTGACCGGTCACGGAGATCATCGATGCGGCCGACAGCAGGCCTATGAGCATCGAGCCCGAGTCCCCCATGAACAGCCGGGCCGGATTGAAATTGTGCGGCAGGAACCCGATGCAGACCCCGGCGGTCACGGCGGCCAGGAGCGCCGCCGGGGAGGCCCGGTAGAAGCCGTTGATCACTGCGATCTGATAGGCGAAGTAGAAGGTCGCGCCGGCGGCGATCGCCGCGACGCCCGCCGCGAGGCCGTCCAGGCCGTCGATGAAGTTCATCGCGTTGATAAGCACCACCGTGGCGAGGATGGACAGCGGGACCGCGGTCTCCGGTCCCAGGCTCAGCGTCGTCTCGCTGTCCCGATTGATCGCAAACGTCCATTGGACGCCGAGGAGCACCATGATGCCGGCCGTGGCGACCTGCCCGGCCAGTTTGGTCAGGGAGTCCAGTTCCCATCGGTCGTCGGCGACGCCGAGCAGGCAGATCAAGGTGCCGGCGACGAGCACCGCCCGGATCTCCGACCAGTCCTGGGAGACCACCGAGAGGAACGGCAGGCGGTCCRCCACCCCGAACCCGGCGTAGAGCCCGGCAAGCATGGCCAGGCCCCCCAGCCGGGGCGTCGGGGTGGAGTGGACGTCGCGGGCACGTACCCCGGCGACGGCACCGATGCGCATGGCGAAGACGCGTGCCACCGGCGTGGCGAGAAAGGTCACCGCCGCCGAGACCACGAAGACGAGCAGGTACTCGCGCACCGTCGGGCATCTCCCGCCTGCCGGACCCGGATCCGGCTACTGCCGCCTACTGCCGCCTACTGCCGCGGCCGTGCGGAACCGCCTGATCCCCTACCGCGGATCGACCCCTACCGCGGATAGGCCGGATGCCGGGCGACGAGCGCGGACACCGCCGCAGCGACGTCGGCGGCGGCTTCCGGCTCACGCACCGCGTGGGCGATCAGCCCCGCGATCTCCTTCATCTCCCCCTCGCCCATCCCCTGGGTGGTGACCGCCGGGGTTCCCACCCGGATGCCGGAGGAGATCGCGGGCGGCTGCGGGTCATAGGGAATGGCGTTCTTGTTCAGGGTGATGCCGGCCGCGTCGCAACGCGCCTCGGCTTCCTTGCCGCTGACCCCGAGTTCCCGCAGGTCGAGCAGGGCGAGATGGGTGTCGGTGCCACCGGCGACGGGCCGGATGCCCTCGGCGGCAAGCTCGTCGGCGAGCCGCTGCGCGTTGGCCACCACCTGGCGAGCGTACTGCGCGTAAGCGGGCGAGGCCGCCTCCCGCAACGCGACGGCCTTCGCCGCGACCGCGTGCATCAGCGGGCCACCCTGGCTGAACGGGAACACGGCCTTGTCGATGCGGGAAGCCAGCTCCTCACGCGCGAGGATCATGCCCCCTCGCGGGCCGCGCAACACCTTGTGGGTGGTGAAGCTGACAACGTCGGCGTAGGGAACGGGGCTCGGGATCGCGCCCCCGGCGACCAGACCGATGAAGTGCGCCGCGTCCACCATCAGCCACGAACCGACCTCGTCGGCGATCGAGYGGAACGCGGCGAAGTCGATCAGACGTGGGTAGGCCGTCGCCCCACAGATGATCATCTTGGGCCGGTGCTGGCGGGCGAGCTCCCGCACCTGGTCGTAGTCGATCAGCTCGGTGTCCTCCCGCACGCCGTAGGCCACCACGTTGAACCACTTACCGGAGAAGCTCACCTTGCTGCCGTGGGTGAGGTGACCGCCATGCGGCAACGACATCGCCAGGACCGTGTCACCTGGCGTGAGTAGCGCCGCGTACACGGCGAAGTTCGCCGACGAGCCCGAATGCGGTTGCAGGTTGGCGTGCTCCGCGCCGAAGAGCTGCTTCGCCCGGGCGATGCCGATCTCCTCGGCCCGGTCGACCACCTGGCAACCGCCGTAGTAACGCCGACCCGGATACCCTTCGGCATACTTGTTCGACAACGTCGAGCCCAGCGCCGCCAGCACCGCCGGGGACGTGAAGTTCTCGCTCGCGATGAGTTGCAGGCCGCCGCGCAGCCGGTCCAGCTCATCGAGGACCACCTCCGCGATCTGCGGATCCGTCGCGCTCAGCTGGTCGAAGTCCGGGCCCCAGAACGGGGTGCTCATGACGTTTCTAACCTCCTGCGTTAGAACGGCGACCGCGCTGGAACGGCGACCGCGCCACAACCGGCAACCGCGCCACAACCGGCAGCCGATGACCGGTGCCGCCGCGCGGGCGACCCGGTCACCCCATGCTCCTCTGGCCCGGGAACACCATCCACCCGGATCTACCCGAAGCCACCCGCTGTGACCATCGCCCCGCGACCCGGTTCAGGATCGTACGGGACTCTCCCGCCGGGACGATCAGCGGCGTCATGCCCACCCCACCCCGGCCCGGACCGTATCCCGGCCCGGACCGTCCGGACCGGCTCCGGCACGCGGGGTCGCCTGCGAGCTACGGGCTCATCGGTTCACGGGCTCATCGGTTCACGGGCTCCCGGATCAGCGGCAGCACCGCACGCAGCGCGGTGAGRCCAATCGCGCCGCTGCGCAGTACAACGGGCACCTCCCCGGTGCAGTCGACGATGGTCGAGGGGACGGYGGCCGGGCACGGTCCCCCGTCGAGATAGACATCCGCGGCACCGCCGAGCTGGTGCAGCGCCTCGTCGATCGTCGTCGCCGGAGGCTGGCCACTGATGTTCGCGCTGGAGACGGCCATCGGCCCGGTCCGACCCAGCAGCTCGATCGCCACCGGGTGCAGGGGCATGCGCACCGCCACCGTGCCCCGGCTCTCCCCGAGATCCCAGCGCAGCGACGGGGTGTGCCGGGCCACCAGCGTCAGCCCGCCCGGCCAGAATGCGGTGATCAACTCCCGGACCTGGGGGGTCATCCGCTCGATCAGCCCGTCGAGGGTGCGCCAGGAGCCGACCAGGACCGGAACCGGCATGTTCCGGCCACGCCCCTTTGCCGCCAGCAGCGAGGCCACCGCGTCCCGATCGAAGGCGTCGGCGCCCAGCCCGTAGAGCGTGTCGGTGGGGAGCACAACCAGCCCGCCCCGGGCGACGGTGCTGACCGCCGCGTCGAGACCGCGGGCCCGCTCCCGTTCGTCAGAGCAGTCGAAACGTTCCATTGCCCGTCCTCTTCTCAAGGATCAGGGTTCGTCCTCAGGATCGGGGCTCACGGGACGCCCCGCGCCGGCCGGCGACGAACCGGTCCCGGCCGGCCAGGTCCCGATAATCCGCCACGTGCGACCAGCGACCGTCGGCGCGAAGCAGCTCGGGCGCCGACACCCCGTGGCCGTCGGCGTGTTCGATGACGAGGAGACCGCCTGGCCGCAGGAGCCGCGCAGCCACCCCGACAACCGTACGCACCACGTCGAGCCCGTCGGGCCCCCCCCACAGGGCGCGGGCCGGATCATGCTCGCCCACCTCGGGCTCCACCGTGTGGCGGTCGGCGTCGGGGAGGTACGGCGGATTGCTGATGATCAGGTCGACCGTCCCGGCGAGTCGGGTGAGCGACTCGGGCAGCGCCGCGGCGATGTCGGCTGCGTGCGCCGTCACGGGAAGACCGGTGCCGGCGATGTTGCGTCGCAGCCAGACCACCGCCGCCGGGTCGACCTCCACGGCGTGCACCGTCGCGCCGGGCAGCTCCGCCGCCAGGGACAGCGCGATCGCCCCCGAGCCCGCGCACAGATCGACGCACAACGGTCCCGGCCGCCGGGCCCCGGCGGAGCCGGTGAGCTCTGTAAGCGCCCATTCGACGACGGACTCCGTCTCGGGCCTCGGGATGAAGACCCCGGGGCCGACGGTGAGATCGAGGTGGCGGAAGCCGGCGACACCGGTCAGGTGCTGCAGCGGCACCCGCTGCGCGCGCCTGGCCACAAGCTCGTCCAGCCGCCGCGCCGCCGCCGCCGTGACGTCGTCGAGCAGTGCCAGCCGGCCGCGGGGCACCGCGAGCACGAAGGCGGCGAGCTGCTCGGCGTCGGCGCGGGGGCTCGCCACCCCGGCCGCACGCAACCGGTCGGTCGCCGCCGCCAACCACGCGCCCAGCGGTGTCAGGTCGGCCGCGTGGCGCACCGGGCTCAGGGGATCCGTGGAGCCCGGATGCGGGGACGCACCCCGGCCCGGCTGCTCCTGCTCCGTGCCCCGTGAGCGCCCCTGCGCGGCCGGCGGGCCGGTCATGACGCCTGAGCCGCCAGCCGCGCGTCGAGGTCCGCGGCGGCCAGCGCGTCGAGGACCTCGTCGAGCTCCCCGTCGAGCACCTGGTCGAGGTTGTGTGCCTTGTAGCCGACCCGATGGTCGCTGATCCGGTTCTCGGCGAAGTTGTAGGTCCGGACCCGCTCCGACCGGTCCACCGTGCGGACCTGGCTGGCACGCGCCAGCGACGCCTCCGACTCGGCCTTCTCCCGGGCCGCCCCGAGCAGACGGGCCCGCAGGATCCGCAGCGCGGACTCCTTGTTCTGTAGCTGGCTCTTCTCGTTCTGACAGGAGACCACCACACCGGTCGGGATATGGGTGATCCGGACCGCGGAGTCCGTGGTGTTGACACTCTGCCCACCGGGGCCGGACGAGCGGAACACGTCGATGCGCAGGTCGTTCGGGTCGATCTCGACATCAACCTCCTCGGCCTCCGGAAGCACCAGGACCCCGGCCGCCGAGGTGTGGATACGTCCGGYGGACTCGGTGACGGGCACCCRCTGGACGCGGTGCACCCCGCCCTCGAAGCGCAGCCGGCCATAGACACCGTCCCCGGGGCCCGCGGGTCCCCGGGCCTTCACCGCCACGCTGACATCACGGTAACCGCCGAGGTCGGAGGGGTTGGCGTCGAGGATCTCGGTCTTCCAGCCGCGCCGTTCGGCATAGCGCAGATACATCCGGAGCAGGTCTCCGGCGAACAGCGCCGATTCTTCGCCACCGGCGCCGGCCTTGACCTCGAGGATGGCGTCCCGGGCGTCGTCGGGGTCGATCGGGACGAGGTAGGCCCGCAGTCGGTCGTTGAGCCGGGCCAGCTCCTCGCCGAGATCCTGGACCTCGTCCCGGAACGACGGGTCCAGCAGCGCGAGCTCGCGGGCGGCAGCGAGGTCTCCCTCCACCCGGTCGAGCTCGCGCGCAAGATCCACGACCGGGGCGAGCTGCGCGTAGCGACGGCTCAGGGCGCGCGCCTTCGCGGGGTCGTTGTGCACCGCCGGGTCGGCGAGCTGCCCCTCGATCTCGGCGTGCTCGGCGATCAGGCCGTCGAGCGGGGACGTCATCGTGGTTCCTTCGCACGTCATGGTCCTGGAACGCGTCACGGTTCCGGGAGGGGGTCGGTGGGACGGGTATCGTCCGTCCCAGACGCGAACGGCGCCCGTCCGGAGTCCGGACGGGCGCCGCGGCCGAGCTACTTCGCGCCGCCGACCTTCTCGCCGGGGCGCCGCCGGCCGAACCGGCGCTCGAACTTCTCGACCCGGCCGCCGACATCGAGGATCTTCTGCTTGCCGGTGTAGAACGGGTGGCACTGCGAGCAGACCTCGGCGTTGACGACGCCGTTCTCCTTGGTGCTGCGGGTGGTGAAGGTGTTCCCGCAGGTACAGGTGACCGTCGTCTCGTGGTAGGTCGGGTGGACGTCAGGCTTCATGATCCCTCTTTCAAAGTGGCCGCCGGGTCGTCGTCTCGCGTGGACGACGTGAACCGGAGCCGGTCTGCTGCCAGTCTGCCAGAGGCCGGATGCACCGACCGCCAGCCGATGCAAGGGTCCCCACACTGCGGCGAAGCCCCCCGACGACCCCCCAGCAAGATCGCCGAAGGCGATCGCGCGGAAACCCCGAACGGCGCCCTGGGCCAGGGGCCCCCACACTGCGGCGAAGCCCCCCGACGACCCCCCAGCAAGATCGCCGAAGGCGATCGCGCGGAAACCCCGAACGGCGCCCTGGGCCAGGGGCCCCCACACTGCGGCGAAGCCGCCGTGTGGGGGAAGGCTAATCCTGAGGCGGTGCGGTCTTGGCGATCTGCATCAGGAACTCGTAATTCGTCCTGGTCTGCTTGAGCCGATCGAGCAGGAGCTCGAGGGCCTGCTGGGTCTCCCTGGTATGGAGCACGCGACGCAGCTTGTGCATGATCACGAGCTCGTCCGGGGCAAGCAGGATCTCCTCCTTGCGGGTACCGGAGGCGTCGACATCCACCGCGGGGAAGATCCGCTTGTCGGCAATCTTGCGATCGAGCTTGAGCTCGGCGTTGCCGGTTCCCTTGAACTCCTCAAAGATCACGGTGTCCATCGTCGAACCGGTCTCCACCAGCGCCGTCGCAATGATCGTCAGAGACCCGCCGTTCTCGATGTTGCGGGCCGCGCCGAGGAACCGCTTCGGCGGGTAGAGCGCCGTCGAGTCGACACCGCCGGACAGGATACGACCGGAGGCCGGGGCCGCCAGGTTGTAGGCACGGCCCAACCGGGTGATCGAGTCGAGCAGCACGACGACGTCGTGGCCCAACTCGACCAGACGCTTGGCCCGCTCGATGGACAGCTCGGCGACATTGGTGTGGTCGGCCGGTGGACGGTCGAAGGTGGACGCGATGACCTCGCCCTTGACCGACCGCTGCATATCGGTGACCTCCTCCGGCCGCTCATCGATGAGCACGACCATGAGGTGGACTTCCGGGTTATTCGTCGTGATCGCGTTCGCGATGGACTGCAGCACCATCGTCTTACCCGCCTTGGGCGGGCTGACGATCAGGGCCCGCTGCCCCTTGCCGATCGGCATCACGAGGTCGATGACCCGCGTGGTCAGCATGTGGGGCTCGGTCTCCAGCCGCAGCCGCTCCTGGGGGTAGAGYGGAGTCAGCTTGGTGAACTCCGGCCGGCCGCGTGCCTCCTCGGGCTCCATCCCGTTGATGGTGTCGAGCCGGACCAGCGCGTTGTACTTGTCCCGGCGCTGCTCGCCCTCTTGCGGGGCGCGGACGACACCGGTGATGGCGTCACCGCGGCGCAGCCCGTTGCGACGCACCTGGGCGAGGCTGACATAGACGTCGGTCGGGCCGGTCAGGTACCCGCTGGTCCGCACGAAGGCGTAGTTATCCAGAACGTCGAGAATGCCGGCGACGGGGACCAGGACGTCGTCCTCGCGCAGGACCGGCTCGTTCTCGCTCGGGCCGGCCTGCCCGCCGCGACCGCGGTTACGACCGCGTTCCCGGAAGCGGCCCCGCCGGCCACGGGCGGCGAAGTCGTCCTCGCCTTGCCCCCCTTGCCCTCCCTGCCCGGGCCGGTCGCCGCCGGAACGCTCTGCCCCGGACCGGTCACCCTGCTGGGTGCGATCCACGCGGCTGGGACGATCAGCGGACTGACGGTCCGTACCGGAGCGACGGTCCGCGCCCTGGCGGTCCGCCGTGGCACGCTCGCCGCCGGCCTCACCGCCCTGACGGTCACTCGCGCTCACCCGGCCGTTGTCGGCGGAACGATCCCGGCGGTCCTCCCGACTCCGGGGACCGGCATCGGTCTGGCGGTGGGACGCGGCGGCCGGCGGAGCCGACGCGGGCGCCCCGGTCGGCTGGGCGGACACGGTCGGCTGGGCCGAAGCCACGGCGGAGGCGGCCGATCCGGCCCGGGCGTCCACAACCGATCCGGCCCGGGTCTCCACGACCGTGTCCCCAGCCGCCGTTTCGGGCAGGGTCGGCTGCTCGGCGGCGGGGCTCGCCGCCGCCCGAGAGGCTCCACGGCGGGAACGGGTGCGGGTAGCGGTGCCGTCCGAGCCGGCAGCCTGCCGGGACACCCGCGGCGCGGGGGATGTCTCGCTCGCGGCCGGAACCGGTCCGGCGGGCGAGGCCGGCCCCGACTCCGCCGGGGGCGGCGGTGCAAGGGCCGTGGAGGCCGTGGAGGCTGCGGAGGCCGAAGAAGTCGCTGGGGCCGCCGCGACGGGCGTCACGGCCGCGGACTCGTTGTTCTGCACGTTCTGGATCGCGGCGATGAGCTGGCCCTTGCGCAGCCGGCCCACGCCCTGGATCCCCAGGGACGAGGCCATGGCCTGCAGCTCGGGGAGCAGCATCGCGGACAGACCGGTGCCCTGCCGGCGGCGTCGGGTCACGGCCGCACCTTCTCCGGCCGGAGAAGGTGCGGCGAGAGCGGTCCGGGTGATACGGCCTGCGCGCGAGTCACCGTTCCCGGTGGACTCAGCCGAGATGGCGTCTGCGGACGAGGTGCTCGCCGCCGGGTCACTCTCCCGGGGCGATGCAGGCGTCACGGGCGGCGCAGGCGTCACGGGCGGCGCAGACTCACGTGCGCTCTGCGGCAGCACGTTGGTGGTGTCGCTCAAGGTTTTCCTTCCCTGAAGGAACTGGCTCCTGGTGAGCCGGGCGTTGCTTGTGGACCTTCTTCGCCTGCACACATGCCGGATGAAGGGGTATACAGCACCGAATGGGCGAGCATCGCGCCCGTGTACGGCGCCAGCGGCCGACTGCCGCGAGCGAACTCGCCGATCCCGCCTGGGAGTGCCGGTGTGGAGCCGAGGCAACGACGACGAAGCTTATACACCGGAGTCCCGAACCATGTTCCACCTGGCGAGACCAGAGCGGCATGGCGGGAGCGAGCACGCGCCGCGGTGGCAGCGGGTGCAGTCACCAGACTATCCAGCGGCAGACGCCTCGGCAACAACCTTGAGACGTCAGGACTTCCCGATGTGACACACAACCGCGCATCGGGAGCTCACAGCGCCAGCCGTCGCAGCGGATCCCACCGCGGGCAACGGGGTCATGGCGCTGYGGATCGACATCGGATGACGCGTGCACCGTGTCTGTCCACCGGCAGCGGGGCGACGGAGAACCCGGCACCCGCCACGTCCACCGCCGCCGCGGCCTGTTCACCACCGACGGCGAGGGCGATGACGGATGGCCCCGAACCGGACAGGGCCGCCGCGATCCCCCCGCCGCGCAGCCGACCGACGAGGTCCGCCGACGCCGGGACGCCGGGGAACCGGTAGGGCTGATGCACCAGATCCTCGGTGGCACGCAGGAGTGCCTCGGCACGTCGGGACGGCTGCCCGGCGGCCGGCTCGGCGGCCGACATCGTCAACGCCAGCAGCGCGGCCCGACCGAGGTTGCGGGCGGCGTCGGCGAACGGAACGCCGCTCGGCAGCGCCCCGCGCGACTGCTCGGTCGACTGCCGTATCGCGGGGATGAAGATCACGGGTCTCAGCTCGGCGAAGGGATCGACGCGCAGGGACCGGGCACCGTCGCCGTCCTGCCACGCAACGGTGAAGCCCCCGCTCAGCGCCGCGGCGACGTTGTCCGGGTGCCCCTCGATGGCGCTGGCGAGCCGCAGCATGCCCGCGGGCCCGAAGAAGCCGGCTCCGGACGCCGCTCTGGACACCGGGTCCGGCTCGGGTGCGTCATCGGGCGCGGACACGGAGTCCGCGCCGGCGTCAAAGGCGGTATCGGCGTCAAAGGCGGCATCGGCGTCAAAGGCGGCATCGGTCTCGAAGGCGGGCCCGAGGTCCGGCTGCGCGAGCGCGGCGGCGGCGACGACCCCGGCGACGATCGCCGCGGCCGATGATCCCAGCCCGCGGCCGTGCGGGATCCGGTTGACGCAGTGCAACGCGAGACCGGGCTGCGCCCGGCCGAGGGTGTCGAAGGTCGCCCGGATCGCCCGGACCACGAGGTGCGTCTCGTCCCGGGCGACGACGTCCGTGCCGACGACGTCAACGGTGAGACCGGATCGGGTCGTCTCGACATCGACCTCGTCGTACAGGCCCAATGCCAGGCCGAACGTGTCAAAGCCGGGGCCGAGATTCGCGCTGGTCGCCGGCACCCGGACCCGGACCCGCCGCGACACGCCGTCGGCGGCGGTGACCGGCCCGGACCGGCCGACCCGCTCGGCGAAGGCCGCCGTCCCGCCTGGGCGCGGGGAGGACCGAGTGGTCACGAGCGCTGCAGCCCCAGCGCCTCGGCGGCGCCCGCGACGGTCGGGCGGATCGTTTCCGGCCGGGCCGCGCCGCTGATCGCCCAGTCGGGGTCCTTGAGCCCGTTGCCCGTGACGGTGCACACGACCTGCTCGCCGGGTTCAATCCGGCCGGCCGCCCGTGCCTTCAGCAGGCCCGCGACGCTGGCGGCGCTGGAAGGCTCCACGAAGACGCCCTCCCTGCGGGCCAGCAGGCGGTAGGCGGCGAGGATCTCCCGGTCGTTCACGGYGTCGATCAGACCACCGGAGGCCTCTCTCGYCTCGACAGCGAGATCCCACGACGCCGGGTTGCCGATGCGGATCGCCGTGGCGATCGTCTGCGGCGAGGTCACCACCTCGCCCCGCACGATGGGCGCGGCACCCGCTGCCTGGAAACCGCACATCCGCGGGCGGCCGCTGGCGATCCGGTTGTTCTCCTCGAGGTAGCCCCGCCAGTAAGCGGTGATGTTGCCGGCGTTGCCGACCGGCAGGCAGTGGACGTCCGGGGCCCGGCCGAGCGCCTCCACGATCTCGAAGGACGCCGTCTTCTGCCCCTCGAGACGGAAGGGGTTCACCGAGTTGACCAGGGTCACCGGCGAGGTGTCGGCGAGTTCGCGCGCCACCCGCAGGCAGTCGTCGAAGGAGCCGTCGAGCTGCAGCAGCCGGGCCCCGTGGACAAGCGCCTGGGCGAGCTTGCCCAGGGCAATTTTTCCGCTGGGCACCAGCACCGCGCAGGTGATGCCGGCGCGGGCCGCGTAGGCGGCGGYCGACGCCGAGGTGTTGCCGGTGGACGCGCAGATGACAGCCTGGGAACCGGCGCCGACAGCCCGGCTGATGGCCACCGTCATCCCGCGGTCCTTGAAGGAGCCAGTCGGATTCGCCCCTTCGATTTTGAGATGAACCTCACATTCGGTGAGGTCGGAGAGGTGTGCCGCGGGCAGCAGGGGCGTCCCACCCTCACGCAACGTGATGACGGGCGTGTCGTGTGCGATCGGCAGACGGTCCCGGTACTCCTCGATGATTCCCTGCCACGGCCGGTGCGGYCGATCGGGCGCCGCGGACAGCACCGGCACGGCCGGCTCGTCCGCGAGCGGTGTGGATGACGTCGTGGTCACGGCTCACCTCCCTCAACCCGCATCACGCCGGACACCGCCCGGACACCGGCGAGGCCGCGGAGCTCCTCGACGGTGGCGGACAGTGCCGCGTCCGGGGCGGCATGCGTCACCAGGACGAGRCTCGCGTCGTCGCCGCGGCCGTCCTGACGAACGCTCCTGATAGACACATCGTGACGCGCGAACGCCCCAGCGACCGTCGCGAGCACGCCGGTCTTGTCGGTGACGTCGAGATTCACGTGATACCTCGTCACGGTACGGCCCATCGGCAGCACAGGCAGCGCGGCGTAGGACGATTCACCAGGGCCGCGACGGCCAGCGATACGGTTGCGCGCGACCGCGACCACATCCCCGAGCACCGCCGAGGCGGTCGGCGCCCCGCYGGCGCCCTGGCCGTAGAACATCAGCTGGCCCGCCGCCTCGGACTCGACGAACACCGCGTTGAAGGCCTCCCGCACCCCGGCCAGCGGGTGGGTGCGCGGGATCATCGCCGGGTGGACCCGCACGCTGATCCCCTCGGTCTCGGCCGAGCGTTCCGCCACCACGAGCGCCTTCACAGTGCAACCGAGCTCCCGGGCGCTGGCGATGTCGGCGGTGGTGACCTCACCGATGCCGACCCGGTAGACGTCGTCGATCGTTACCCGGGAGTGGAAGGCCAGCTGGGCCATGATGGCCGCCTTCGCGGCCGCGTCGAACCCATCGATGTCGGCGGAGGGATCGGCCTCGGCGTATCCGAGCGCCCCGGCCTCGGCGAGTGCCTCGGTGAACGACGCGCCGATCTCGTCCATCCGGGTCAGCACGAAGTTGGTCGTCCCGTTGACAATGCCGAGCACCCGGTGCACACGATCCCCGGCCATGCTCTCACGCAGCGGGCGGATCAGCGGGATGGCCCCGGCCACGGCGGCCTCGTAGTAGAGATCGGTGCCGGCCGCGGCGGCCGCGTCGTGCAGCGTCGCGCCGTCCGAGGCCAACAGGGCCTTGTTCGCGGTGACCACCGACTTACCCCCCCGCAGGGCGGACAGCAGCCAGGAGCGGGCCGGCTCGATGCCGCCGACAAGCTCGATCACGATGTCGACGTCGTCCCGGGCGACGAGGCCCGCCGCATCCCCGGTGAACAGCGCCGGATCCACGTCGAGGGCGCGGGCGCGGCCCGGCCTGCGCACCGCGATCCCGGCGAGCTCCAGGGGAGCCCCGACCCGGGCGGCGAGATCGGCGGCGTTGGCCTGCAACAGCCGGACGGTCTCGCTGCCGACGACCCCACAGCCGAGCAACGCGATCCTCACCGCGCCACCTCCGGGGAGGCCGGGTCGGCGCCCGGCTCGACCTTCACGCCCGGATCGACCTTCACGCCCGGATCGACGTCCAGGCGCAGCAGGTCGTCCTCGGTCTCCCGCCGGACGATGATCCGGGCCGCGCCGTCGCGCACGGCGATCACCGGTGGCCGCGCCACGTGGTTGTAGTTGCTGGCCATCGACCGGTGGTAGGCGCCGCTGGCGGGAATGG
>NZ_MRUJ01000318.1:0-6285 GCF_002099325.1 Frankia sp. KB5
CCAGCCCCGAAGGCCGTCACCCCAAAAGATCAACAACGGGACTTCCGAATACGTACGGTCAACCGTCACCATTTTTCCGCCCTACCTTTCCTGGTGTTTGCGCGGCCAATACCGCGCCTGGGTACCCGACAGCGGCCGATTCCGCGTCGGGGGATCTGGGTGAAGGCTCACCGGAGCGTCATTCTTGACTATGAMGCAGCGTCGACCTTCAAATCAGAGCAGGGAAATGGATCTCCCAGACGTCGATCGGCAACACCACTTCGTGGTCGCGCAGGCGCACCCGATGCAAACTGAACGTCACTCCGTCCGGTGTCACATCCGGGTTCGGTCTCGATCCCGCCATTACGATCCGGGGCAACTCACCTRCCATGATCCTCTGTCGCCGCAGCCGGATACCGACCGCCCACGCCACCCGGGATTCCATCAGCGACGTGAACCTGCGGTGCATCAGTACGAGCCCCACCGGAGCAAGCTGGGCAATCCCAATACTTGCCCCCACCATGATTTCCTCGTCCACCGCCAACTGGTCGGACAGCAGCATCTCCTGTGCCTCGCTGTCCGCCCGCAACGGCTCTGGCAGCATGCCGATGATCAAACCGTCGCGGTGCCAGGGCACGAACTCCGGGAGCTGGCCCGTGTGAAATTCCCACCCCGTGGCCGTGACCGCCCCACTCGCCATTACTCGGGCCCCGGACGAAGAGCCAGAGCCAGATCCCTCAAAGGCTCGCGATCATCCCCAAGTCCAGGAACGGAAGCGCACGGTATCCCGGAATCGTGATCCCGTGCCGGTGGGCATAGTTCGCCATCGACCGCAGATCCGCGAATGGGGCGACCACCTGAGCGCCCGGCACTACCAGCGCGAAGGCTCCCGACGGGGTCATCACGTCCCGGAGGTTCACCATTCGCGCGAGCCCCGTAGGAATACCCGTTCTCGTCATCCCACTCCCAGTCGTCATCGTCGACGTCGTACCTGTCCTCGTCCTTCATCGCTCCCACCTCTACCGACCGCATCCGTCAGACCGCGAACCCCCGGTACCTGTGGGACCAAGAATGCTGCGCACTCCAGCCACGGCACCCCAGGCCCCCAACGGCACCGGCCGGGGGGGACGGCCCCAAGCCCGACCAGGGCCGCTACGAGAAGTTCAACGCGGATTCCGCACGTGCCCAAGGACAGATGCCACGTCAAGTAACCGGCTGTCACCGACGGCCCGTCCGGCGATCAGAGCCGTTGTCCGGTTGACGTGACCAGTCGAATCGCAGGTCAAATGATCAGTCGACCAGCCGAATCCACGGTGACTTCCCTGCCGCCCGGTCCGCCACCGAACATGGGCCGCTACGCTTCGTGCAACCCCTTGTTCTGGGAGGCACCCGTGACGCCACATCGCGCGACAGAGCACCCCGGATGGAACCCCTCTATGCTCCGCCGGCATCGGCTTCAGTACGGGCTCACCCTTCCCACGCTCGCCGAACGCATCCGCAATATCGACGTCGACAGCGCCCGTGAACGAAGCTTCACCCCGCCACTGGCGACCGCCGAAGTCATCGGCAAGCACGAACGCGGGCAGACCTACCCCGGCGCCGACTACCGCGCCAGCTACCGGCACATCTTCGGCACTGGAGACGCCGACCTGGGATTCCGCCACCGGCTCCCCGCCGAGCACGCCCAGACGACTCCGCAGCAGGCCGACTCTCCCAGTGACCGGGCCGCGTCCTCTCCGCCGCCTTACTCTGGAGACATCGGCGGGTACACCGCTTCACGCCCGCCCGATACCGACGGGCCGGAGAGGCGGATCATGACCGAATCAGAAGAGGCGTTTAACTTCCTGGTCAACGCCGAACGGGCCGCGGCTCGACCGGAAGTTCTCGACTTCCTCCACCAACAGGTACGCAGCCTCGCCATCGCGTTCCCGACCGAGGCGACGAACCTTGTAGGCCCGCTACTCGACGCACAGCGCGTCGCCTTCAGACTCCTGGACGGCCCAACTCCGCCAGACCAGGCCCGGGACCTCTACTTTCTCGCAGCAATCACCTCCGGCCTCCTCGCCCGCGCAGGAGTCGACCTCAGCCAGCACACAACCGCCGACATCTACGCCCGCGTCGCCTACCTGTGCGCCGACCGGGCAGATCATCCCGGCCTGCGCATCTGGGTACGCACCGAACAGGCCCGCGCCGCCTACTGGACAGGGGCACCACACGAGGCACTGCGCTACATCGAAGCAGCCGAAGCAGACGTCCACCTCGTTCACGGCACGGCAGCGATAGAGACCGCCGTACAGGCAGCCCGTGCCCATGCGGCACTCGGCGACAGCGCACAGGCCCATGCCGCCATCACGCGAGCCGTAGACCTCCGCGAGCGGACCCGTCCCGACGACCTGGACGAGATCGGGGGTGAACTCTCCACCCCGGTAGCCGTCCAACTGTTCATCGCATCCGATGCCCTTACCCGACTCCCCGAGGACCCACGCGCCGAGCAGGCAGCCATGGACGCCGTGGAAGCCTTCGCCGCCGCAGGTAACGCCAGCTACGGCAGCCGAGCCGGGGCCCACATCAACCTCGCTCTGGCTCGCACCCGCCGGGGTGACGTCGACGGCGCCCAAGACGCCCTCCGGCCCGTCCTAGCCATCCCAGCCCAGCGCCGCAACCACGGGATCCGCACCCTCATGCAGCGCATTCAAGGTGCGCTGACCGACCAGCGGTACGGACGATCGCCGCAGGCACTCGACATTGCAGCCGAGGTCGAGAACTACTGCCAGGTGACCCCGACAACCCGGATCCCCGAGTAGTTCAAGATCCTCGCTAATGTTCTGTACCGTTTCAAGGCGCCCCTACGGGGCGCGCGGACGCCCTGCCGCACACGCCGTGCGCGCCGCACTCGCCACGCCCGGCCGGGCTCGCCGCACGCGGCGGGGCCCCGCCTCCCTTCGGTCGGCTCCCCACCGGTGCGTCGGCCTGCCGGGTGTGTCGGTGCGTCGGCCCGTCGGAGCGTCAGACCACCCGCCGCACGCCGGGAAAGGCGGAAGCCTGCGGTTCGTGAGAGATACGGATGCCCTTCGGGCAGCTCATACCCGGGGGGCTACGCCCCAAGGCCGCGAGATCTGACGGAGCGGGGTGTGTGCGGTTGACGCTGGTGTTTTCTGGGGCGCTGCCCCAGACCCCGGCCCTCGCTCTGGAGGAGGGGGAGGTGCGGCGGATGTCCGCTGATCGCCTCCGCCGGACGGACACCCAGAGGGGTTACCCCGGAACCCCCGACCGCGCAAGAGCGCACAGCACCCAGCAGGCACCGGCAACGTTGGCGCTCGTGCACGGCCGGAGAACCCGGGGTAAGGCGCGGCCTGCCCGACCGACGGAGGAGATCAGCTCAGCCCGGAGTATGTGAAAGACAAAAACGTGTCGTGGCGTAGATTTCCGCCGACGGGAAACGGCCGGTAACCGTGATCCGGGTTACCGGCCGTTCGGGTGCCACCAGGTGTTACACGGTCAGGAGCGAGGCGACCAGCTCAGCGCCGACCGGATCGGCCGTGTCGGTTCCGTCCCGGGCCACGAGCAGCCGCACACCGGCACAGCGCAGCATCTCCARMGCSGCCARCYGGCCCGMTTCYGTCTCGGCAAGSCGGTCGATGCTGTCGACCACSACCACRTCATASCGGCCCGCSCGGACCAGGCGCAGYGYCGCCCACCAGGCCCGCAGCCCCGACCCGAACTCACGCACCGCACCACCAGCGGACCAGCCCCGTGCCGCGCACGCCGAGGTGAACACGTCCCGCTGTTCCGCACTGTCCCCAGTGCCGGTGTGTCGGGTGAAACTCAGCGCCCGCACCGTGCCGGCCATCACTGGCCCCTGTCCCGACGGTGGCGACCGCCCGGGAATCCGGTGACCTGCGACTGGTACCACAGRGMMGCCATCGTGCCSGCCAGSGTCASCGAGTCCCACCACTTGCCCGCCACGTCCAACGGCGCGTTCGGGTCCACCATCACCYGCACCCCRCCCGGSAGCAGCAGCACCGGCCRCAACGCGGCGTACYGGGTGTGCTTCGGCAGCTGAATCTCAGCGTCTTCCGCCGGGTGCGCCTGCAACACGACCTGTAGATGGGACCGGCTATCGCCGCCCGTCCCGTATGGCATCATGGCCATGGGTTCCACTCTCCTGTTCACGCAGGATTTGGGATCAAGGCCCGGGAATGGTGCTACCAACACCGTCCCGGGCCGCTCTATTCAATTCTCTTTCATGATACCCGGTGGACGTCGGATAGTCCGCCGATTCAGGGAATCCCGAGGAATGCCGCCGGTCGATTCTCTGTGCCCCTGCGGACATCGGCAGGGTCCACAACGCACCTTCCATCGAGCGATCATCACGTGATGAACGTTTCCGCTACGAGCCGGCGTCCCAGGGGAAGCAAGATCGGACGACGCCGCCCCTGCGGCCGGATGGTCGCACCGAACCGACCCGGCGCCGGACGCGACCTCAGCGCCCATCTGCGGCAGCTAGGCCCCGAGCGCGCGAAGGTACCCCGCTTGCAGGGAAAGCGGGGTACATCTATGCAGGTCAGACGTTGCTACGACGTACTACTTGCGTAGGCGTTCACCACCCACGAGAGCCCGGCGGCGGAGAACCCCAGGTCCTGGCCGATGGAGGGCAGGGCCACGTTCACGATGGAGGTGTCGATCACGATGGCGAGGGCGCCGGTGCAGAGCACCAGCAGGGCCCACTGCCGTTCACGCAGGCTGCGGTAGCGGCTCACGATCAGGCGCCGCGACTGGACGGTCTCGTTCAGGCTCCCGAACGAGTCGCCCTTCGGCTGGAAGATGCTCACTGAGCTGCCACCTCGGCCATCGCACCGTCCATCCCGCCCATGGCACCGCCCGGCTGGACCATGCAACCGCCCATCCCGGCCCCCATCCCGGCCGTAGCACCGTCCTGCTGGGCGTCGGCAGGATCAGGCAGCCCACCACCGCCGCGCACGACGGGGTGGGTCATCGGGATCGGGGGCAGGGCCAGGGCGTGCATCCGCCCGCTGCGCACCAGCAACCGGCGCCAGTCCGACGGGTCGAGCGGCACCAGGGTGTGCCGGTGACGGCGGGTGGCGTCGATCGTGGTCGCTCGGGCGGACGACCGGTGTCCGCCGGCCGCCTCGATCGTGGCGATCCGTTCGGAGCCGAAGTTGATCGGCAGGGCGGTGCTGAACTCCTGCGCGCTCACCGCGAACCAGTCGTCGGTGTCCTGCTTGATGCCGTCGGCCAGGCCGCGTATGGCCTGCTCGTGGGGCACTCCGGCGTCCCGGGCCTCCCAGTACAGCTTGACGCGGTGCCCGTGACCGATCATGCCCGTGATGGCGCCGCCGCTGGTGAGGAAATGGCCGTTGCCGAAGGTGTCCCCGGCGACGACCCCGTTGGCCGCGACCTGGGCGTCCACCCCGGCCCGCTCGACCAGGCTGAACAGCTTCGGACCGTACGGCATCTGGATCCTCTCCAGTTCCGACACCGGCATCTCGCAGATCTGCGAGACCTGGTCCAGGTAGAACTCCCGCATCAGGTGCTGCACGCCGGCCCGGTACTGCTTGGACTTGCGGTAGGTACCGGGCGGCACCAGGCCGGACAGGATCGGGTCGAACGTCTTGTAGTCGGGAACCTGCACCAGGATCCAGCCGACCTCGGCGTCGTCCTCATGCCCCACCGCGATCTGCCGCACCCAGTACTCGTTGCCCTCCTTGTCGAAGTCGGAGGCGATCCTGCGCCGCAGCCGGCCGTCGACCAGCACCTCCAGCAGGCCGGCGAGGTAGTCGGCCTGCGCCACGACCGGCCCGCGGCCGTCGTGGTGGTCCACCAGCACGTCCTCCTGCCTGAAGCCTAGGCGGTCGGCGTCGGTGCTGTTGAAACCCTGCGCGATCATGAACAGCTCGGGAATCCCGATGTCGATCACCTTGCTGCCCGGCACCCGCACGCGGTGGAACCTGCCGTTGTAGTCCAGCTCCCTTACCTGCTCGATGCGGATGGACTTGCGACCGCCGGAGGCGTCCCCGAATCCCTCCTCGCGGCGCAGCCACTTCAGATAGCCCGCGTCGCTCCCGGTCCCGGTGGTGACCACCCGGTGGGACAGGAACAACCGCACCCGCGGCGTGACGCCCCGGGCCAGGTCCATCCGCTCGACCCCTTCGAGGTAGCGGCGCATCAGCACCATCACCTCGGAGGCCGCGCTCTGGAACGTGGAGGGCCCCTCCAGCGCCTCGAGGGTGCTGCGCCCCACCCGGGTGGGGTCGGGCCGGCGCGGGGGCTCCGGCGGCGTCAGCA
>NZ_MRUJ01000319.1:0-2474 GCF_002099325.1 Frankia sp. KB5
CGGCCGGACGCGTGACGGTTCCCACCTGGCCTGGCAGATGATGGTCGACCTGGGCGTCTTCCCACCGCACTCCACGCTGCACGCCGCCATGCGCACCGGCCCGCAGAGCACCGCCGAACTCGTGGACCGCCACGGCATCGCCGACCGGCAGATCCGCGAGTTGCTGATCCGCTACCTCGACGAGCGGCGTCCCGCGCTCGACTACAGCACCTTCCGCATGCTCGTCGGCCGTCTCGCCGGGGCGTTCTGGGCCGACCTCGAACGCCATCACCCCGGCATCGACACCCTCAATCTGCCACGCGAGGTCACGGATCCCTGGAAGGAACGGCTGCGTTTTCCCCAGAACGGCGGCAGCCGCCCGACCCGGCAACGACACATCGACACCCTGATCACGGTCCGCGCCTTCTACCTCGACATCGCCGAATGGGCACTGTCGGACCCTTCCTGGGCGCCTTGGGCGTTCCCCAGCCCGGTGCGCAAGAGCGACACCGCGGGAGTCGTCAAACAGCGCCGCGCCACAACGGCCTCGAACTCGGCGACTGCGGACGCCCCTACGGCACCCCCTGCATCCACGAACACGCCTGCGTCCGCTGCCMCATGCTCCGCGTCGACCCCCGCCAACGCACCCGCCTCGAACAGATCATCCGCAACCTCGGCGAACGCATCGAGGAAGCCAAAGCCAACGGCTGGCAGGGCGAAGTCGAGGGCCTCAAGACCAGCCTCGAAGCCGCACAGCGCAAGCTCGCCGGCCTGGACCGCGCAGCCCGCAACACCTCCAAACCAGCACCACTCGGAATGCCACCAATCCCACCCAAAATTTCAAGATCAAAATCCGGATAAGCGGGTGCCTGGGATATCCCGCGAGCTTGGTGGGTGCAGCTGGCCGAGGACGGGCGTCTGGTGGTGCCGCTGCGGATCCTCGGGCTGACTCGAACGGTCGTGTTCGAGCGGGCCGGAGCGGTTCTACGGAGCCGGTCGGTCGTGGAGGACGGGTTCATGCCGATGCGTGCTCTCGGTGCCGTTCGCGAGCAGAACATCCGGGTCGGTGCCGGCCCGGACCTGACAATTCGGCTCGATGACGATCGCCCGGTGGATGCCTCGGCGTTGCGGGGCGCGTTGGATCACCCTGTGGCGGCGTGCTGGACCGGGGTCGCCGTCCCGTGGGGCTGGACAGAGCATCTCGATTTCTGGCTGGCCACGCTGGAGGGCTTCTGCCGGCTCCTAGTGTCGCGGGCTGCGGTCGATGACGGCCGACTGATGGCGCCGAAGGGACCGTGGGGAAGCATGGGGATTGTTGAGGGCGGGACTCTGGCCTATCTCACGACGCGGCCGAGTCCTACCGGCGATGCGAAGATGCCCAGCTACGAGATCGGTGCCTGCGGCTACGGCCCGCGGGGCGGCGAGCTGGCGTCCCGGCTCGCCGAGCGGGTCCGCGACTGGGACCGTGACGGTGGGCAGGGCGTCCGGCTGTGGATCGAGGCATATCCGGCTGACGCCGTCCCTCCGGAGATGCCAGGTGTGCTGCTTGCGGTCGACAAGCGCGACAGTCGGGTTCTCGTCCGGGTGGCCGAGCAGGTACCCGCCGCGGTTTGACCGCCTCGGCCGGGCAGGGTCAGGACAAGAGCAGCAGGGCGTCCCAAGTCGTGCGCAGGTCCTCGGGCATGGGGCACCCGGCGTACTCGGCGAGAGCGAGCGCCGTTCCGGCAGCGCCAGTGAGGAAGCCGGGCCGGACGGTGGCCGCGTTCCCGGCGAGGTGGGCGAAGCCGAAACGGCGCGTGGGGTCGAACGCGCCGGAGGGGTGCACGGTGACAGCGTCTGGGTGACGGTCCGCTGAGGCCGCTGATGACGTCGTAGACGTGCCATGGAGTGCTCACCGGCCGATGGGTGAGGGCGGTGCGGTGGTACCCGGCGATGATCAGCGAAGCGGCCAGGCCAGCGCCGGCGTGGTACACGCCAGTGGGGTGGGCGCCTCGCGGGGTCTGGCGGGCTGCGTGGGTCCAGTGGTTCGCCGCGGCTGTGGCGAAATCAGGGTGGACGGCCGCCAGCCGGGCGTGCAGCAGTGCCGTCCCGGGCAGGCCGTCGGCGAGACTGGCTGCGGCCTCGGCCGGGAGAGCGGCCGTGACCGTCTCGGGGCGCAGGAGCCGTTCGGCGAGGGCGGTCAGTGATACCGGGCTCTGGACGCGGCGGGAACGATCTGCGATGAGTCGTTACTCTTTGCAGCTAGGCTGTGACAGCACCAGTCCAACTGTGACAGCCGGAAGTCACGTTGGTTGGCCAATCCGGCGCTTGCGGCTCCTGGACCCGGGCGGCGGTCAGGAAGCCGCCGACGACGACACGCCCAGGTCTGGACATCACGAGCGTCGGTCCTTCAGGACTGATGTGGCTATGCCAGAGACCGATGGCAGGCATACACAACACGCATAGACATCGTCACCTGGAGTCCTAGTGGGTGTCGCTGCAAGTTCGTCGGTTAT
>NZ_MRUJ01000320.1:0-2454 GCF_002099325.1 Frankia sp. KB5
GACAGCGCGGGCTCAGATCTGCAAGGGCTGCGACGGGCACGGGGTCCGGGTCACCGTCCACGCCACGGTCCTCGGCCACCCGGAAAAGTTGATCTCGTGCTGCCCGTGGTGCGCCGGCACGGCCGCACCATCTGCACCGCCGGTCAGCGTGGGTGCAGGGTTCGTTCCAGGCTGTCGAGAAGGGCGCGGGCGGTGAACGGCTTCTGGAGGTGGGCGACGCCGGGCGGGAAGCCGGCCACGGACTTCTCGGCGCCGGCGGCGTAGCCCGACATCAGCATGACCGGCAGCTCGGGGCGGGTCCGACGGAACTGTTCGATGAGCTGGTAGCCCGTCATGCCGGGCATGATCGCGTCGGTGAGCAGGGCGTCGATCCGCGTCGTCCCGGGACCGAACCGGTCGAGGGCCTCGGCCGGGGAACCCGCCTCGTGGACGAGGTAGCCGGACCGTACGAGGATGCGCGTGGTGACGGCGCGCACGGCCGCGTCGTCCTCGACGACGAGGATCGTCTTCCCCTGCCCGCGGGTGGTGTCGTCCCGGGTGGTGTCGTCCCGGGTGGTGTCGACGGGAGCGGGCCCGCTCCTCGCCGTGGCGGGCAGCAGGATCCGGATGGTCGTCCCCTTCCCGACCTCGGACTCGATGTCGACCTCGCCGCCGGCCGCCTTGACCACCCCGTAGACGGTGGCGAGGCCGAGTCCCGTCCCCTCACCGGGTCCCTTGGTGGTGAAGAAGGGTTCGACGGCGCGACGGATCACCTCCGGGCTCATGCCGCACCCGGTGTCGGCGACCRCCAGGCAGGCCCAGCCGCGCTTCGGGCGTTCTTCCGGCGACGGCCGCCCGTGCGCGGCCGGGCGGTCCGCGGGAGACGGGCCGCGGTCCCGGTCCAGGTTCGCCGTGCTGAGGGTGAGGCGGCCGCCGTCGGGCATGGCCGCACGGGAGTTGACGACCAGGTTCATCACCACCTGTTGGATCTTGCTCGGGTCGATCGTGACGGGGTGGAGATCGGGATCGAGGAGGGTGACGATCTCGATGTCCTCGCCGATGGTGCGTCGCAGCAGGTTCCGCGTCCCCTCGACCACCGCGTTGAGGTCGAGGGTCTCCGGCTTCGACGACTCCTGCCGGCTGAAGGTGAGCAGTTGACGGGTCAGTCCGGCGGCCTGGTCGGCGGCACGGCTGATCTCGTCCATGTCGGCCCGGCACGGGTCGTCGTCGGGAAGGGTGTCGAGGACGATCTCCGCATAGCCGGTGATCACGCCGAGCAGGTTGTTGAAGTCGTGCGCCACGCCGCCCGCGAGCCGGCCGAGGGACTCCAGCCGCTCGGTCTGATCCAGCTGGCGTCGCAGCCGCTCCCGTTCCTCGTCGGCATGGACCTGCTCGGTCACGTCACGCAGGATGCCCTGCACCGCGACGAGGTGGCCCTGGTCGTCGTGGACGCCGACCACGCGTTGCTCCGTCCAGACCTCGACGCCCTCTCGCGGGTGCCAACGGACCCGCAGCGGTTCGGGGTTCGCCGTGCGCCACGAGCCCTTGAGGGTGGGCCGGTCCTCCTCGTCGACCAGCGAGAACAGGGTGTCGGGGCGGCCGCACAGGTCCTCGGGCGGGTAGCCGGTGATCATCCTGATCGCCGGGCTGACGTACTCGACCTCGGCCCGCGGGCACAGCCGGCAGCGGAAGAGGACGTCCGTCGCCTGCTCGGCGAGCAGCCGGAACCGCTCCTCGCTGCGTCGTAGGGCGGCCTCGGCCTGCCGTCGTCTCTGCCGGTCGTCGGCCTCCCGCAGTTCGCGCTGCACCGCGGGGACGAGTCGGCTCATGCGATCCTTGAGCAGGAAGTCGTGCGCGCCGGCCCGCATGAGTGCCGCCGCCGTCTCCTCGCCGACCTGGCCGGAGACGACGATGAACGGGATATCGAGGCCGCTGGCGCGCAGCTGCATCAGGGCCGCCTCGGCGCCGAACGCCGGCATGTGGTAATCGCAGATCACCAGGTCCGGAGGCCGGGTACGGAGAACCGACGCGGCCGCCTCGGAGTCCTCCACCCGATCGGAGGTCACCTCGAAACCGCCGCGTCGCAGTCGTTCGATGACGAGCACGGCATCGTCGTCGCTGTCCTCGATCATGAGGACGTGAATGCGTGGCATCATGCGCACCTGTCTCGCCGTCATCTAGCCGGCCGTCACCCAGCCCGCCACCACCTACATCTCCGGCCGCCGCTCAGCCAGCTGCCGCTTCACCCTTCCGCGGCGGGTGAGGCATCGGCATTGGCACCGGAATCGGCATCGCTCTGGGTGTTCTGGGTGGACTGCCGGTTGAGCAGCAGCCAGTACATTCCCGCCGTCCGCACCGCCTCGGTGAACTGGCCGAAGCGGAACTTGTCAAGATTTTTAGGACAAGATTCTTTGTGAACTAGCCTGTGTTCCGTCCCTGTCGTGATCTCGGTCGAGGGATGACTTCTGATCGTTC
>NZ_MRUJ01000321.1:0-5949 GCF_002099325.1 Frankia sp. KB5
CCCGCCTCCTGGCCACTTTCCGTAACCTCGCCATCGGCCTGCTCCGCCTGGCCGGACACACCCGAATCAGCCCCACCCTGCGCCGCCTCCGCCACGACCCAGCCCTGCTCACAACCATCCTCGGCCTCAAAAACCCAGCCTGAGCAGCATCAACGACTTTGCGGCACGCCCTGGGTTTGGTGCGTCCAGAGGTCTTTCCCGCGCGGGACCGCACGGTGCTCGGGGCGGGCCGCCAATACCATGGATGTCAGCGAAACGGTACCCTGATCAGCCCGGCTTGTCCCGGCCGTACCGATCTGGAATCTTTGGTCCCACGATCACAGCTGCCGACGAGAATGGTCGATCATCGGATGCGCATACTTTTCATTCCGGGTTCCGCGCCGTCGAACTATTTCCCGATGGTGCCGCTGATCTGGGCCTGCCGGACCGAGGGCCACGATGTCTGTGTCGCCGCGCAGCCCTGGGGCGAATCGGTCGTCGTGAGTTCCGGAGTTCCGATGGTCACCATTGCCAGGTCATTCGRCATGACCGCTGAACTCGTACGGTATCGGCAGCGGGGCCCGGTCGAGAGCGAGCCGGGTGCCCCGAACCCGCTCTTCCAGACGCTGCTGGACGCCCAGGTACGGTTCGCCGTGGAGTCCGCGGGCGAGGTCGTCTCCCTTGCCCGTGACTGGCGACCCGACCTGGTGGTCGCGGATCCGCTCGTGCTCGCGGCACCGCTGGTGGCCGCGGCCGYGGCCGCGCCGCTGGTCCATCACCTCTGGGGCCCGGACCTGCTGCGAGCCTCCGAGTATGGCTACCCCGGCAGCGGCATGTCTCCGGRCGCCTGGCCTGAGCCACTTCGCGACCTGTTCGTGCGACATGGATGCGCGCCGCGAGCCGAGAACGCGGTCGCGACTGTCGACACATGGCCGGACGCCATGCATGTCATTGAGACGCCGTCGCGGATTCCGGCTCGATTTGTCCCCTACAACGGGACCAGTGTTCTGCCGCCCTCGGTTCTCGCCCGGTCGCGGCGGCGACGGGTTCTAGTCACCTGGGGTACGACGTTGGCGATCCGTGATGGCATCGACGCGTTTCCGGCAGCTGACGTCATCAAGACACTCCAGGAGCACGATTCYGAGGTCGTCCTCGCGGTCACGAGCGCGGATCGCGRCCAAGTCCCGAGTCTGCCCTCGGCGGTCACCGTGGTGGAGAACGTCCCACTCAGCTCGATCATGCCGTCCTGCGACGCGATCGTGCATCACGGCGGGGCCGGCACGGTCATGACGGCCGCGTACTACGGCCTCCCACAGCTCGGCATCCCGGCGTCCAAGGACGTGCGGATATGTTGCTCGCGTCTGGCTGATACCGGAGCCGGTGTCGCCGTCGACAACCAGGACGCGACCGTGGACGCGCTCGCGGACRCGGTCGCTACGGTGCTGACCAGCGACCGGGTCGGGCGCGCCGCCGCTGCGCTGCGCGCCGAGATTCTCGCCCAGCCGGCTCCGGTCGAGGTGGCCGCGCGGGTAACCGCGCTGACTGAAGGCGCCCTCGGGTAGCTCGTGAGAAGAGGGCGTTCACCAGCCCGAACAAGGCATCCGCGGATCGATCTGGGCCGGCGCGATCGCTGATATCGGAGCGTGCGGACTAGGCGGCCCGGCCCGACCGAACATGTATCAGGCCAGGAGGGAATGAGATGGATCATATTTTCCAAGCCAGCCGCCAGTGGGAGCGAATACAGGATCGCTGGATCACCGAGGACGCCTCCGTCAACCTGACGAATCTGAAGTCCGACCCGAGGAACTACAAGTTGTCCTTGTGGGACCCGTCCACGAACGGCGTCCGGTATCTGAAGGCGCTCACCTATCACCTCGGCATGACATCGAGYGTGGAGGATCTGGCGAGGATCAACCGGACCCCCAACCGCGGGATCGGCAACCCGATCACGGTGCGGTGCCAGGGCGAGTTGCTGTGCATGGACTACCTGCAGGCGACGTTCGAGCTCGGCTTCATCGAACAGGAGATCGACCTGACCGGTGCCAGGATAATGGAGATCGGGGCCGGCTACGGACGCACGTGCCACATGATCATGTCCAACCATGACATCGCCAGCTACTGCATCGTCGACCTGAAGAACACGCTGGAGCTGAGCAGGGCGTACCTCCGCGAGACCCTCGACGACGACCGTTTCAAAAAGATCGAGTTCCTCTCGGTCGACGGGCTGGTGGGTGGCGCCCTGAAGTCCGAGCGCTTCCACCTGTGCATCAACGTCCACTCGATGACCGAGATGAGTCCGGACACCGTACGCGCCTATCTCGACCTGATCAACGAGACTTGCTCTGCCTTCTATGTGAAGAATCCGGTGGGTAAGTACATCGACCAGAGCCTGGACGGCTACCTGCAGGGCCAGGAGGCCGTGCAGATGGCACTGGAGAACGGGCCCCTCAGGCAGTTGGTGGACATCCACGACAGCCAGGCTGTCCAGGCCGCGGTGCCCGCCTTCATCGACGGCTACCGGCCGGGCGACGCCTGGGACTGCGTCGGCGACAGCCGCGCACTTCCATGGAGCTACCTCTGGCAGGCCCTCTACAAGAAGCCTGAACAGTGACGACGTCCAGCAGCCAACGGTGATCCGACCACGCTCCGCCGAATGTCGCGGTCCGCGGGCGCTGTAGCCGTTGCGCGTACAGGGCGCGTCGGTAGGTCTTCGGCCGCGCGGCTGGCCGACCAGACGACTTTCATCGTCCCAGCCGGACACCTGACCGCACCGCCGGAAGCCCTCGGGCGGCGTCGCCGCGCGGCGGCTTCCGTCGGCGCGCCCGGCCGACACCACGATCAACGTCTAGTAGGACTTTGTCAGGTGGTTGATCGACTGGTTTGGGGGGGTGCGGATCCGGGTCTGATTGGCTGCCAGCTGTGACACCGGAGGAAATGGCGGCGGTGTGTCCGCTGGTGGAGGAGCTCACGGCACGGATGCTGGCCGATCTGCCGCGCAGGGAACAGCGGACGAAGTACGGCACGCTGGGGAAGGTCGGGAACTGTCAGGTCGGGGCGTCCGTGCACGCGGCCCCGGACTGGGCGTCCGCGGCGCTGGACTGGCGGCTGCTCCTACCCGCGAGCTGGGACGACGTCGGCGTTGAGGACCTGGCCGAGGCCGCCGCGGTCCGTGCCCGCCGAACTCGGGCGGGGATCCCCGACGTCGCGCGGCACCGGGAGAAATGGCGCCTGGCGTTGGACATGGTCGACGAGGTCCTCAGCTGGGGTGCACCCTCCGGCCGGTGCTCGCGGACGCCGGCTACGGAGACTCGGCCGAGTTCCGTCAGGGCCTCCCCGAGCGGAACCTGGTCTACGTCGTCGGCGTGACCCACACCGCGACCGCGTACCCGGCCACCGCCGCACCCGTGCGCGCGCCCTGTTCCGGCAACGGCCGCCCACCGGTACCCGCTTACCCGGACCCGCCCTCGACGCTGAAAAGCACTGGCCCTGGCCGCGGGACGGAGCCCGGCGCGGTGGGTGACCTGGCGGCGCGGTTACCCATCACGGCCCCGGCAACCCGACCGCGGCGATGCGCTCACGGTTCATCGTGCTGCGGGTCCGCCCCGCCGCCCGCACGATTCCCCGCGACGCCGAGCGCCGGCTGCTGGCCGAATGGCCCCCGGGTAAACCCGAGCCCACCGACTACTGGCTGTCCACCCTGCCCACCGGCATCCCCCTGCGCGATCTTGTTCGTCTCGCGAAGATCCGCTGGCGGATCGAACACGACTACCGCGAGTTGAAAGACGGCCTCGGCCTCGACCACTTCGAGGGCCGAACCTTCGCCGGCTGGCACCGTCACGTCACCCTCGTCAGGGTCGCCCAAGCCCTCTGCACCCAGCTGAGACGAACCCCAAAAGTCCCTGCGCCGGCCTGACCCTCTACGGAGCTACTGAAGATTAATGTGTGAAGTTATGTTGATCGGAGGTCGTCCCAAGCCAGTCCGGTTTCAGCCAGAAACCCGACGAGTAGTCCTGGTCGGTATTGCATCCGTTTCAGGCCGTGTTTGACGACCTGGAAGACCTGGTCGATACTCCGAGCGGCCAGATGGACCATGGCCGTGCGCTTCAGATACGACCAGACACCCTCTGCCGGGTTCAGGTCGGGGGCGTAAGCCGGCAGCGCCACCGCGCTCACCCAGCCGGCGTGCTCCCGCAGGAACGCGGCCATCTCGGCCTGCAGATGGATGTTCAACCGATCCCACACCACCATCAGCCGACCCCCGGGAAGCTGCGCGTGCGCTGCCARCAGAAGATCCCGACAGTCCTGCCAGCCCAACCCTTTCCGCTCACCCGGACGGCCGTGACTGACCCGAGCCCGGTAAAGTAATCGGGCCCTATGCCCGGGTTTGTAACAAACCATCCCGACCACACTCACCCGCCCGGACCCACCCCGCCCAGGCACCCGCACCACCGGAGTCACGCCGCGGCGCGCCCAGGTCCGTCCTCGTGGCGGCCTCAGGCCCTGCCCTGTCTCATCAAGGAAACAGACCCAGGCGTCCCTGGCCGCCGCGGTGGTTTTACCRCCGGCCACCCCTGCTCGGACCAGCCCGCCACCGCGGCGTCGTCACGTTCGACAGCACGGCGCGCCGGCAGCTGACACGACCAGCCGTGCCGGTCCAACAGCATCCACACCCCGGGCAGCGTGTACCCGACCCCGAACTCCCGCCTGATCACCTCGGCGACCCGGGCCAGAGTCCACCGCTGATCAGCCCAGCCATACACCCCCGGCCCCCGACRCAGGATCGCCTCCAACCGGGCCAGATCCCGATCATCCAACCGGCACCGCGACAACGGACCGGCCGACCGCAACGCCGCCGCACCCCCCGATTCCCACGCCCGATACCAGCAGCCCGCCGTTTTCGGGGTCACTTTAAATTCCCGTGCCACCTCGATCCGAGTCGCTCCCGCGGCGAACCGGTCAGCCGCAGCCAACCGAACCCGCTCTCTTTCCACCTGCTCGGCGGGCGTCAACCCGCCACCCGTCGCATACCTCATACAAACGGTCTACCCACATATCCACGGCCATCACCAGGCCCACTAACACCACACATTAATCATCAGTACTGGGGCCCGGCGAGCCCGCACGCCGGACAGCCGGCGACCATCACATTGCGTACAATCTTCCTGAAGTCACGCTCGGCGGGTTCTGTACGGCTCCATCGGAGGCGGCTCGGCGTGCTCCCGCGATAATATGAGCACGCAGCGGTTTGAGTGGGTGGCTGCCCACTCAAAATAGAGGGGTACAAGCTGGTTGACGCGCGAGAGGATCTGTGAGTGCCGACTGGGGTGCACCTTCGCGATGCGCGACAGCAGCTTTTCGACGCCGCTGAACGCGTGCTCCTGCGGGACGGGCCGAACGGGCTGACCAGCCGGGCCGTCACCGACGAGGCGGGCCGCGCCAAGGGTGTTCTGCACCGGCACTTCGCCGACTTCGACGCCTTCCTCGCGGACCTCGTACTCGACCGAGTCGCCCAGCTCGAGACACGGGCGAGTGCGCTGCGCGAGTCCGCCGGCACCGGCACGGTGGTCGACAACCTCACTGACGTGCTGACCACCCTGTTCGGGCCGATTCCCGTGGCGATCATCCCGCTCATCACCTTCCGGGACGAGCTGCGCGCACGGCTGCGGCAAGCCATGCCCGAAGGCGGCATCGCGATCCTCGCCCATGCCACGGCCGCGATCTCCGTATATCTGGCCGACGAGCGCGAACTGGGCCGCATCGCGGCCGACGCCGACATTGACTCACTCACCCTCTCCCTGGTCGGCGGCGGCCATCTCCTTTTCGTGGACCGCGACCCCGACCCGCCGAGCAGGGCGGCCGTCAACAAGCTCGTGACGGCGATCATCGCCGCCGTGCTAACAGAACCGGCTTAGGAACGTCCTGAAGATCCTGGCTTCTGGGTTCTTCGTGGTCCGGTTCCGGGCGGCCGGC
>NZ_MRUJ01000322.1:0-5804 GCF_002099325.1 Frankia sp. KB5
GCCACCGGCTGATTACACCTTGACAACCTGATATTGCTAGAGCCGGGCATGGAGGAACCAACCATGTCCGATGATCGAAATGCAACATGCGAAAACCGTATTGACGCCCAGCTTTTGAGCCTGGAGCGCTGGTACAGGAGAAGATACAAACGCCTGGAGAAGGCGCAACGGGCAAACGACGACGCCCGCGAGGAGGAGCTACACGAGGAACTGGAGCCGCTGGCGGTGTCGGCGCGGCGGCTCGTGCGGGTGGAGTTCTTTTGGGGTGGCCCCTCAGCGCATATGGATGCGGAGGTGGACAACGGCCAGGTAGTGGCCGCCACGTTCCACTTCCTGGACTGGTTCGACGGCGCGTCCCGCTCCATCGACGAGAATTCCAACCCCGCCCTATTGCGGCTGGCCGAGGAAATGGCGGAGGTGGCGCTATGAGCCACTTTCTGCTTGGCGTCATTCTCCCCGACCATATCGAAACCGAGGATGCGGAAAGCTACCTACACGAGGTCATGGAGCCGTACGACGAAGATATAGTGGTGGACGCCTACAACAGACCTTGCGGATGCGGAACCAGGCGGGCGGACAATATGGCTTCTGAGATCGCGACGRAGAAGACCGGCCTGACGTGGGAGATGTTACGCAACACATTCCACGAGCGTCCGCGCGAAGATCACTCCGAAGAAGCATGGCTCAAGCGCACCCAGCCCTTGAGGGAGGCAGAGAAACAGGCGCTCGCAGGGCTGACCATAAAGCCAGACCCCGATTGCGACAACTGCCAGGGTTCTGGAACGTACCCCAGCACCTACAACCCGAAAAGTAAATGGGACTGGTGGTGTATTGGTGGCCGCTGGGATGGGCTGATAACGGGATTGACCACCGAAAGCGAAGACGACGGCTTGAATTTCGAGCAAAGTCACGAGAGCATCGAAAACAACGTGACGGACGTAAAGAACCTGACGTCCGATACCATGCCGTTTGCGTTTATCCTGCCTGATGGTGAGTGGATTCAGCAGGGGCAGATGGGATGGTGGGGCATCGTCACGAGGGAAGATGTGCCGAGGGAGGAGTGGCGTACCAACCGCCTGGAGGACATCCAAACACGCTACGGCGGCCAGCGCGTCGTAGCAGTTGACTGCCACATATAAGCACGAAAAACGGCGACCCGTCTGCAAACGGAGCGCCGTTACGAACAAGAACAACTGAGAACTAACCTGGCTCTAGCGTATCGGGTATCAAAAGAAACGTCAATGAGCGCAATGCCATCCCTCCCCTTACAAGTCAAGGGGAGTACGCCCGCCGTGGGCAAGCGAGGCCGGATATTCTATCTTGAAGTGCGCAGTAAATAGAGGCATACTAGGAAACGATGAACGATGAAGCAATCCGGCAATTAACTAAGCATCTCGATAAGCGCTTTGATGAGTTGCAGGCTGATACGAACCGCCGCTTTGAGCATATGGCGAAGTCCATAGACGTGCTGACCGGCGATGTAGCACGTCTGGCCGGTGTTATCCAAGCGCGGGAAGACAAGTTTGGCGACCTCCTGGCGGCCATGGATGGCTACGTGTTGCGGGCTGAGCATACGGCGGCGGATGTGGCGGGGCTGGAACGCAGGACGGATGTGCTAGAGAAATGGGTGACGGCCATCGGTAGGAAAACCGGCGTAACGCTGAACGTGGTGGAGCCGTGAACATATTTGTTGTTCAGGCTGCGTCCGCCCGTCCGCGCCGGCGACCGGAGGGAGGCGGAGCGGGTCGCCGCGGAGCGGCGCTTGAGCGACGTAGACAAGGTTTGCACCCGTAGTACCCGCCTCACCTGGGGCGGCCTGCCGTATGCTGGTTCGACTACCGATGAAAAAGTCGGTGCAGGAGTAAGGAGTAGCCAGAATGAGCACCGACGAACACGACGAGGAAGATCCCGCACTTGAGATTGCGTCCAAAGATATGGATCGCCTCAGCGAAATCGTGTTGCGGGTGCCGCCCGGCGTCTACACGGGAATGAATGAGCAGCTTTCTCGAATGATGCGAGATGCCCTGGCGGTCAATAACTCCTCAATATCGAAAATTGCCGCACAGCTGGCTGGATCAACCGTGCCATATGAAGCAATCATCAAAGAACTTGRAGCCACCAGCTCCTTGGCAAAGATTGCCTCCATGGATCTGGCTGGCGCACGGCTTGCGGGAGTCCTGACCCAGAGCCTGAGTTCTTCGTATCTCTCGGAGACGATTGCCGCTGCCAATAAGCTGAGMGCCAGAAATCTACTGGGTCCGATGTTCACTGACCTTGAGAAGTCGCTCGTTAAGGCCGCCGAGCGTTCGCTGATTGCGGTTCCACCGCCTAATTTCTTGGCCTTCGCCAATCTCGCAGCCGACGGYTGGCGCCAAACCCTTGATGCGGCCATCGTCTCGCCGCCACCATCTCCAGGCCGACTTTCCTCTCTGGGCGCGACCACACTTCATGTAGTCGAGATCGGAAATGATCTCGGTGAGGCCGCCGAAGAAGCCAACCTTGAAGATGAACGGTGGCGGGAAGGTCGTGAACAGCTTACTGATCATCTCTCCTCCTGGCTAGGGCAAGCATGCCCTAAGGCGGTTCCGAAGCTGAGGGGAGCTTGGCACGCGCTGACCTCGAATGGGCCAGATGCGGCCTCTCAGGCGGCGAACTCGGGTGTGGAGGCACTTGACTGGACTTTGCGCACCATTGCGCCTGATGATGAGGTCCTCGCATGGCGGGAAAATGTTGGTCAATACGCAAAGGAAATTGACCCTAAGAACGGCAAACCGCATCGAGCGCTACGTGTTCGTTACGCAGTACGAGGCTTTGGCATGAAAAGCGACGGCGTCACGGTAATCATAATGATGATGACCCGGTGCCTTGATGAGTTGCAGGGCGTGAAACATGGTGTAGATGAGACGAAAACCATCGCGGCTGCACGTCGCGCTCTCCTTGCGCTCGAGAACACGTTGACAGCTTTGATGCCATATTAGTACCCCATGTGGAGCAACATGCCTGATCTTACTCTAGAAGGAATATTCAGACTACCGGCGCCGGTCGCGGTCAAGGTAGCCGTACTCGCCTCAGAGACGCCGGTTCGTATTGGCGGCATGGATATCAGCCTGGTCATGCCCTCACTTCAACTTCTGAATAATGGGCCTATCCTGACAGCCCCCGCGATGAAAACGGTGCGGAATGATATTGACTGGGACGAACGCTACCGTTCCGTGGGGAGTGCATGGGGTAACGTGTCCCACTTCAAGTCAAACGATCCGCTAGGAGCCAATGGTAACGCGCTTGTCCGCGCCTTCGTAGTTCGRCACACCATTGCCACCGCGGATCAGCCCGAAAGCGTCAGGCGAAAAGAACGCGGGCAGAACCTGTACCAGGATATTGACGCCTGGTGGAGGCTCGCGGCCGACTGGGTTGAGGTGGTAGCGCGACAAAACCTTGATCCCCACTACGATGGGGCAAGCCGCCCGGGAGATGACCTCGAACTCTGGTTTAAGTACGGTCCCGATGGAGAGAGGGTGAGAAACCCTGCTCCCATTTCCCTCACCATGTCACCGGTAAATGCCTTGGAAAGTGATCGCTGGAAGGCGATACTTAAGGCAGCGTCAGACGGTCGCCAGCCGCCCACCGAACATTTGTTGCTCCGGGACGCCATCGCGGCCAACCGCCGCGGGCAGCGTCGGAGGGCCGTACTGGATGCGGCGACGGCGGCGGAGATGGCTCTGACCTATTTGCTGGATCAGGAACTTGCTGGACTACGGTCAGACGTCGCGGGCTATGTGATAGAGAAGAGCCGCCAGATCGGCGGGCGCGTTCAGGCGCTGAAAAATCTGGGAGTGCAGCTACCCGGAGACGCGGGCAAGCGGATCATGAGCTTTTTGGCGGAGCCTCGGAACACGGCAATCCACGGAGGCCGGGAGCCAAGCGTGGATGAGACGCGGGAAGCGCTGAAGGTCGCGGACGAGATCATGGAAACTGCATCCCCGCGCTCGGCGCTGCTTTAGCGCGGGACGGTCATCAACCCCAGCCGAATGCCACAGAGGGTATCCAACCCGTGACGGAACGTCCGAATTCGTTCCTTACATGTCCGATTTGCTGGTCAAGAACCATACCCACCAGGAGCGCCAAGGCGTCGGACGTGATGAGGGCGTCGGCCTCGGGGTCGCCGGACAGGTGGAGGGCCATGCGGCCAAGGGTAAGCCCCGCCAGAGTGATCCGGCGGGGCAGGTTGGTCAGGGACGCCAGATCACGGTGATGCGATCCGGGTCAAAACGGTTCTTCGGCCCATCGGCCTTGGACAGCACCACGGCCTCGATAACGGTGGCGATGATGTCACGGCGCTGCTCCACCTCCAGCCGAGGCCAGGACGAGGCCACGTTGGTCAGCTGGGGGCCGGAGTGGGCGCGCAGCCAGTCGTTGCGCTCCCCCCGGAGCTTCGCCACGTCCCCCTCCAGCTCCTCCACCAGCTGGAGGGCGCGGGTGCCGCCGCGCTTCGTCTCCCGCCAGGCGGCCATGATCTCGGCGATCTCCGCCTCGGCCGGCTTGGGCCACGGGCCGCTTTCGGCTTCCACGTCCCGGTTTGCCAGATAGGCCAGCACCAAGTTCGTGACCAGTTCGTCAACGTGGTGGCCGGTCACGGCGACGCTGCCGCAGCCACCAGCGGTGACGGGACGGCAGGAGTAGTGATGCTTCTTCCACCCCTTGTCCCAGCCGCCGGTGAGCCGCGCGCCGCAGTAGGCGCAGCGGATGATTCCGGACAGCAGATACTTCCGGCCGCCTATGTGGATGTTCTGGTTGCCGGTCCGAGCGGGGTCGCGGAGCTTCGCCACCACCTTCTCCCAGACCTCGACGTCCAGGATGTGACCTTGAAGGCCCATGACGGGCTGGCCGTCTACGGTGCAGGCGTAGCGCTGCTCCAAGGGAACCGTGGTCGGGCCGTGTACCCGGTAGCCCGCGAGGCGGGGAGACAGATACATGTTCTTCATCACCTGGCGCTGCCACTGGTGGCCCCGGGTCGTGAGAATGCCCAGCTCATTCCAGCGGCGGCAGAGCGTGTGCGTGCCGACCCCGGCAAGGATTTCGTCAGCACCGACGACGATCATGTCGGCCTCGGCCTTGCGGATGGTGCGCTTGTCCGGCTCCCAGCCGAAGGGCCGGTAGCCGCCCACGGGGACACCCGCCTTGGCGAGCTCGCGGTGGGCCGTCCGCACCCGCCGGGAGGTGTCGGCGGACTGCTGGTTCTTCAGGGCCACGACGATCCGGGCCACGGAGCGCCCGTTGTCCGTGAGGAGGTCAAGGGTGCCGCTGATGTCAATGACGGGCCGCCCGTACTGGACCACCACGTCAATGGCGTCTTCCAGGTGGCGCGGGTCGCGGGTGAGCCGGTCCACGTCGGAGACGATGAGGCCGTCAAGGGGCTTGCCGGTTTTGGTGGCTCCCCGCTTCAAGTCCTCCAGGGCGCCCTCGTACACCGGCCGCACCACCCGGTACACCACGGAAGTTATTCAGAAACTCTCTTGATTCTCTCGAAGCTCAGTATTCGCTCGGATTGCTGTTCGTTGATTTTCTGGAGGCCGACGGCTGCCTGGATGTCGGCATCGATACGGCCGAGGTCGCTGCGGTAACGGCTGGTGAGGATTCGCCAGTTCTTCGYGTGAGCGACTCCCCATTCGGCGGCGACCCGGACGGACGCGAACTCGGCGTTGAGTTGTTTCTGCCAGCCGGTCAGGGATGTTCCGGGCTTCTTCTTCCGCGGGGTGTGGACGGCGGGTTCGCCTTCGTAACCGAGGTCGGTCATGCAGCCACCG
>NZ_MRUJ01000323.1:0-5704 GCF_002099325.1 Frankia sp. KB5
GGCTGGGCGGCCGGCCGGGATGTGGGCCGAGGGGGCTGTGCTTAGTCGATGATCTGCCAGGCCCATTCGTAGGCGCCGAGGTAGTAGAGGCCGTCGGGGGAGGGCTCGAGGATGGTCGTCTCGTGGTGGGTGCCGCTGTGGATGGAGATGGTGTCGTCGTCGTTGACGGTGACTGTGTCCTGCTCGTCGGTGGGTAGGCCGGCGGCGGCCAGCGTCGCGTGTTCGGTGGCGAGGTCGGCGGCGATCTGACGGGCTTGGTCGAGGGTGAAGCCGGGGACGGCGAAGCCGTTCCAGCGGACCGGGCTGTAGGGGACGTCGTAGTCGCGGGTTCCGTCGAGGGCGACGCGCATGGTTCGTCGGGATGTCATCGTGGCTTCCGTTCGCTGATCGGACATGCGGGGAAGCAGCGCGACGCGTGCATCACGTGGCGGCTGGCATTGCGGCGCGGCGGGCGCACGCGGCGGCGGTTGGCGCGGGGGTCGCGCTGGGGCCGGCTGGTGATGGAGGTCTTCCGGATCTGCGGGACCCTGGCGAGATGTGGTGCCCGGGGGGAGGGAGGGGAGGGGGAACGTTCCCGGTCGGGCTTGGGAACGTTCCCCTTCGCAGGTCAGGCGGTGTGTGCGGCCTGGGACGGGGCGGGGTTTGAGGGGCGCTCGAGGTCGGGGCGGATGATGATCGATTCGGCGATGTATTCGACGCTGGCGCGGGGCTGCTTCTGCGCGTTGAGGTAGACGCGGGTCTGGACGTCGCGGACGGCGACGGTGATCCAGTCGCCGATGTTGAGGGAGGCGTCCTGGATGCGGGTCGCGAGGAGGCCGAAGGCTTTGACCTGGGCGTAGTGGAGCTTGCCGGGGTGGATGGTGCCGTCTTCGATGACGTCGGGGAGGCGCAGGCAGATGGGGATGGCGGCCCAGAGGCTGGACTGGTTGCGGGTGGGGGCGATGTGCGGGGCGCGGTGGACGAAGGCGGTGAGGGTGAAGTCGAGCGTGCCGTGCATGGGTCCTCCTCGTGGTCGGGAGGGGGTGGGACCGGGTGGTCCTTGGTGCGGTGTGTCCTCCCGATGGCACGGGGCTGCGTCGGGCGGGGGGCCGTGTCAAGGGGCCGCCCGGCCGGCCAAGATGCTTCACGGCGCGGTCGTGGTGGTGCTGTGCCGGCGGAGCCGGCTCCGTTGTGTCCGCGCCGTGAAGGATCTGTGGTCCGGGCGATGAAGGCGGCCGGTTGACGCGGGTCGCCGGCTGGCGCACGGTCGTCGTGCCTGGGAGGACCTCGCGCCGCTGGGCCGATCACGGTGGCATTCCCATCCGGCGCCGCGGGGCCGTGGTGGCGGTGGTCAGATCGCGTTCACGGGCGTCGGAGTGGCCGCTCGCGTCCTCGTCGCGGCGGGTAGGACGTGACGCCTTCCGTGGTGCGACGTCGCCGTCCGTGTAAGGCGCGCCAACGGGCGCGGTGGCCGCTGCGGTGGGCGGTCTGGCGCTGGTCGGCTAGCCGTCGGCGCACTGGTCGTGGGCGAGGCGTTCGGCGGTGTCGGGGTTGTCGGCGTCGGGGAAGTAGTCGGCCCAGCGGGAGGCGTGTTCGGGGCCTGGTTCGCTGTCGGCGAGGAAGACGTCGCCGGCGATGACGCCGGCGACGGTGAGGGAACCGTCGAGGTCGCGGATGCCGATGACGGTGTAGCCGCGGCCGCGGCTGCGGCGGCGGCCGGCGGTGTCGGTTCGGGCGTGGTCCTGCCCGGGTGTGTGAGGTGGCGTGGGTGTCGGCGTCATGTCGGGATTCATCGGTGGGCCTTGTCTGGAAGGGGTCCGAGCACCTCCGTCGATGGTGGTGCCCGGATGTCAGGTCGGCTGGTCAGTGGTCGGTGGAGTCGGACGGCGAGATGGGATCCGGCGTTGGGTGGGTGCTTCGGGTCGCGTCGGCCGTGTGGTCGGCGCTGGTGTCGCTGGTGGTGGCGGGATGCGGTGGTTCGTCGACGTCCTGCTGGGGGTCGGTGCGTCGGGGGTCGCTGGCCGGCGTGGTGGTGGTGGGTGGGGGCGGGGTTGGCCTGGTGAGGGGGCGTTCGATGTCGGCGGGGGTGTAGCCCCAGGTCTGGAGGGCGGTGAGGTAGCGGCGGGCGGCTGGGGTGGGGGTGCGCCAGGTGTGGGGGTCGGCGTAGGTGTCCTCGTAGGCGGCGAGGACGAGGCCGAGGAGCAGGACGCGGGCGCGGGGTTCGGGTGCGTCGTCGATGAGGGCGGCGAGGTGGACGGGGTCGAGGGTGCTGTCGGGGGTGGTGAGCAGGGTGGCGGCGAGGGGGTGGTGGCGGGTCAGGGCGCGGGTGAGGTCGTGGTCGGCGGCGGCGAGGCGGGCGGCGAGGAAACGGTCGGCGCCGGCGGGTGGGGTGCGGCGGGTGAGGAAGTCGCGGAGCCAGCTGCGGCGGACGGTGGTGGCGGATCGCCACTGGCGGTTGTTCTCGGCGAGGGCGGCGCGCTCGTGGGTGCGGGCTCTGGCGGACGTGGAGGGTGTCGGGGTGTTGTCGCTGCTGGTGGGGGTGTGGAAGCGGCTGGTGTGGCCGTGGCTGTCGGGGGCGGTGCAGACGTGGATTGGCCGGTAGGGCGGTGCGGCCGGGTCGGTGACGGTGGGGGTGAGGGTGTGTTGGAGGTAGACGGCATGCCCGGGGCAGTTCTGGTGGTCCTCGGGGGTGAGGGGGGCGCCGTCGTGGTGGAGGGAGGCGAGGAGTCGGGCGGGGCCGGTGGGGTTGGGTGGGTCGATGACGGTGGTGCCGGCGTCGCGGAGCTGGCGGGTGAGGGTGTCGCGGGCGGTGCGGTCCGCGCGGTTGTCGCGGAGGAGTTGGGCGGTGTGGTCGAAGGTGCCGTGGTCGGCGGCGRTGAGGAGTTGGGTGACGGCGTCGGGGTCGTCGTCGAACTCGGCGAGGGTCGCGGCCTGGGTGAGGTCGAGGGGGTGTTGGTGGAGGCCGTCACGGGCGGCGGGGGAGGTGGAGATGCGCAGGGCGGCGTCGATGTGGCCGCGGGGGGTACGGGTGCGTCGGGCGATGGCGGCGGGGGTGAGGCCGAAGGCGGCGAGTTGTTCGACGGCGCCGATCTTGTCGGTGGGGGTGAGTCCGGCGCGGTGTTCGTTCTCGGCCCACTGGGTGAGGATGCGGGTGATCTGTTCGGTGGTGTCGTCGTTGTCGGGGCCGAGGATGAGGACGGGGACGTGGGGGAGGCCGGCGTCGATGGCGGCGCGGGTGCGGCGGTGGCCGTGGCGGACGCGCAGGCCGTCGTCGGTGCGTACGGCGGTGAGGGGGACGAGGACGCCGTGTGCCTTGAGGGAGGCGACGAGGTCGCGGTCGGCGGCGCCGGAGGCGCGCAGGTTGCGGTCGAGCAGGAGGGTCCGCGGGTCGACGAGTTCGATGCGTGCGGGGCGGCCGGTCGGTGGTGGAGTGCTGCTCGGCTGTGCTGGCATGGTGGTGAAGGGTCCTTTCGAGGAGTGCGATGGCGGGGGCGGCTGGAATGGCTGGCCTCGAGGAGGAGGTGTGCGGTCGGCTCGGGATCGCTCGCGGGCTACGGGGTAGTGCGCTGGGTGAGCGCGCTGGCGAGTGCCTCGAGAGCGGCGCTGAGCGCTGCTCGGGCGCCGGCGTCGTAGGCGTCGCGAATGGCCCTTGGGGTGACGTCGTCGTCGGGTCGGGCGAGGGCGGGCGGACGTACGGCGAGGACCGCGTGGATGGCGGCCCGGTAGCGGGGGACGGTGATCGGCGGCGTGCCCTGCGGGTTCGTGTCGAACGCGACGTCCTTGGCGAGCAGGGCGAGCAGGGCGGCGTGGTGGTTCGCCATGAGGGTGTGCTCCCTGGGGAAGTAGTCGGGGAATTCGCGCGAGCGCTGGCAGGCCAGGTGATGTGGTCCGGGGACCGCCCGGCGTGGCCTGCCGTGCCGGGCGGTCTGCGTGGGGTGTGGCTGGTGGGTCAGACGGTGGCGGCGAGGTGCAGGGCGCGCAGGGCTTGGGCTTCGAGGTCGTGGGCGCGGTCGGCGTCGGGCAGGGTCTGGGCGGTGCTGGTGACGGCGTGCAGGACGCCGGCGCTGCGGAGGTCGCCGCCGCGGATGAAGTGGGACAGGATCCGGGTCTGTTCGTCGGCGGTGAAGTGCAGCTGGCTGGCGATGTGGGTGATGGTGGCGGCGGGGTCGTCGATGGGGGTCGCGGCGGCGCGTTCGAGACGGGCGAGGGTGCGGTGCAGGTAGTCGGGGTTGAGGAAGGCGGCGACGGCGTCGCGGGCTTTGGCGGTGACGAGCGCGATGGCCTTGCGTTGGGTGTCGCTGCTCCAGGTGATGACGCCGTCGTCGAGGCGTCCGCCGAGGTGGACGGCGCGCACGGCGTCCTTGGTGATCGTCATGCCGTTGGTGCAGATCTCGACGACGAGGCGGGGGGTGATGGTGAACGCGCCGCAGCCGGTTTCGCTGTTGGTGACGGTGAAGCCGGCCCAGACGATGGGGTTGTCGGCGCCGCGGGCTCCGGTGAACGGGCTGGTGTAGCCGTCGAGGAGGGTGGGGGCGGCGAGGCGGACCGTGTCGCTGCGGATGCGCAGGTACATGCGCCGGTCGGTGAGATCGGCGCCGTCGACGGTGACGGGGCCGCCGGCCTGGCGGATGCCGTCGAGCGCGGCGAGCAGGACGTCGAGGTTGTCGACCGGCCGGTAGCGGTCGGACAGCACCGCCCGCGCGACGCCCGGGCCGCTGCCGGTGGAGGGGCGCAGGGCGCGGACGAGCAGGGCGCGGTTCTGCTGGGCGGGGTGCTGGAACCAGCCGTTGATGTTCGCGTCGTAGAGGGGGAGATGGGTCTCGCGCAGGCGGCGCAGGTAGGGCAGGGGGATCTGGAGCTTGTCGGCGAGGCCTTCGTCGGCGATGGTCGTGGGGGTGTAGGTGCCGTCGGTGAGGTCGACGCCGTCGGGTCCGAGGACCGGGTCGGTGCCGGCGAGGACGAGGCTGCCGTCGCGGGCGGTGATCGTGCGGGCGGGGGCGACGACGTCGAGCTGGCGGGGCTGCTCGGTCTGCAGGAGAGCGACGAGGTCGTCGAGGCTGGAGTTGCGTCCGGTTCCGGTGCATCGCTGTTCGTTCATCGGATACTCCTTGGGAGAAGAAACGAAAAGATGGGGATTGCGGGCATGGCTGTTCGGGCGTTCCCGGGTGGGAGCGCCGTGGGTGGTGGAAAGGGTGAGGCGGGGCGACTTACCAGGCGATGTCGAAGTGGACGTCGCGGGGAAGGGTGTAGCCGCGGGCGCAGAAACGGCAGTAGAACCGTGGTGCGGTGGCGTCGGTGAGGTCGAAGGCGCTGTCCTGGTCGTCGTCACTGGACAGGGTGACGAACCACAGCGGCCGGTCGTGGGCGGGATCGTCGACGCGCCGCAGGGCACTGTCGAGGACGGGCCGGGCGGAGTAGAGCCATTCCTGGTGGGTGAGACCGGAGCCTGACGCGCAGCGGGGGCAGTGGAGGTGCTGTGCGCCGTCCGGTCCGGTGGTGACGGCGAGTTCGCCGTGGGGTGGTTCGGCGAGGATGCCGTTTTCCATGCCGCTGATCTGGACCATGAAGTCACCGTGGTCGGCTGGGCGGGTAATGGTCAGGAGAGGCGGCTGGACGTCGCCGTTCCACTCAACGCGGGGATGATGTGTGGGATCGTAAGAGTTCGGTGATGGCGTGGGTGGGCGGGCCGAAGGCCCGGCCGGTGTTGCCGGTCGGGTGGTTTTCG
>NZ_MRUJ01000324.1:0-5560 GCF_002099325.1 Frankia sp. KB5
CGCATCCGCACGCGGTCGGAGGCGTCCACCAGCCGGTGAACGTCGGTGCCGTACGCGGTCGCCAGCAGCGCGAGAATCTGCGGGGTGAGCCTTCGCCGCGCGGACGTGTCCGGCCAATGCTCCAGTTCACACAAATAGGGACCGGTGATGGAAGCCCTGCCGTCCGGGTCAAGGCCGAGACGGGCCGCTTGTCTATTGATGTGGTCGGCGGCTTGTAGCTGCGTCCAGCCGTGCGCGTGGCGGAAAGCGGCGCGAGGGCGAAGTTGATAACGTCGGATGAACTCGTCGGCTATCTCGGCCTGCGTCATTCCCGCATGCAACAGGTGGACCCGTAGCGCATTCTGTTCCGCTCGCATACCAGCTCGCCCCATGTTCCCCCTTTCCCGGCCAGGTTGCGATGCGTCAGGCCCGGTGCGGCACAGCTTCGGGCAAGCTGCGGCCGGAGGGGGTCCGGTGCCACGGGTCCAGCGCGCGCAGCGCGTCAGCGACCCGCCGCAGGGTCTCCGGGTCGGTGCGGTAGACGACCGGCGCCGTAGGCTGCGGCCCGACCCTCGGTGTCCGCGTCGGCATCGGCGTAGCGGCCTGCGTCGGCGGCGGCGTGGCTTGCAAACCACCGGGAATCTCGGCCCAGACAACTTTTCCGCCGGTCTTTACTCTCCACCACGACCATCGGCGCGACAGCGCGTCGACCATCAGCAGGCCGCTTCCGTCCTCACTGAACAGGTCCGGGCTTTTGATACGGGGAGCGGTGTCATTGCCGTCCCGCACTTCAACAAGGACGTATTCTCCTGTCGCGGTGAGCCGTATGGCCACGACGTCTTCCGGGCGGCTCGCCTTCACGGCATTCGAGGTCAATTCACAAACGACGAGTTCGACAGTGTTGACGGTGTCGGAGTCGACTGACCATTCCCTGAGCGTRCAGGCCGTGCTCGTGCGCACGTCGGGAACGGCGGCGGCTGTCGGYGGGAAGTGCGCCACGGCCACCCGGATCACAGGCGATGAGTCACCAGTCATGCTGAGCCCCGTGCGGCGGTCAGCGCGCGGACGGCAGCCCAGCGGCCGATGATCCGGATGGTCACGACCGTGAGTGCTGTGCAGGCTGGCGCCGCGCCGTGTCGCCTGCGGCTGCGGCTGCGGCTGCGCCGAGAGCGGGCAGGTCACAGCCGGGCAACACGGCGAATTCGGCCCACGCCACCAGCTCACAGCGGGCGTGGGATAGGCGGCGGCTGACCTTCGCTACACGGTCGTCGAGTGTCAGGGGGAGGCGGGTTCGCGCCTGCCGCATCCGCACGTGCGCCCACTCGTGGGCGGTGTCGAAGTCGGGGAATGCCCCGAGCGGTCGTCCGTCCGCGTCCCACACCACGAACCGGCGTTCGTCCATGGACCCTCTCCCTTCGGTCTGCGACGGGCAGCCCCCGCGCCGCGCCTCCGTCTCCGTGCCGCAGACAGCAGGGCGCGGCAGATGCCGCCGAGGAGGGCTCCTTGGCAACGCAGAGAGACGCGAGCRTCCGCCGATGGCAGCGCCGTAGGCGGCCAGGCGGCCACTCTCGGYGCGCCTGCTGTCACGCAGAAGTCAAACACCGTGAGGACCCAACATGCAAGACTCACAATGCAAGCTGAGAGATGTTGATATTGTTGCGAAACAGCGACCGGAGTCTTTCATTTCGGGTGATGKACTACCCTCAAACCGAAGGAGGGGCGATGCCAGAAGGCAGCACGACGACGGGCTCGACCGTGCCGCGCCGCCAGCTCGGCCGGTACCTACGCGATCTTCGAAACCAGGCGAGGCTGACCGTGCGGGCAGCCGCACGGCGCCTGGAGTGGTCCGAAGCCAAGATCTGGCGCATCGAGTCGGGGCTGACCTCGCTTCGGAGCTTTGACGTAGAGATCATGTGCCGGATCTACGGTGCACCCACCGACCTGACCGAGGCGCTGATGGGGCTCGCGAAGGAGACGAAGGCGCGCGGCTGGTGGCACAGCTACGGCGACGTCATCCCGGCCTGGCTCGACCTGTACATCGGGCTCGAAGAGGCAGCCTCTCGCCTCTGGTGCTACCAGGCGGAACTCGTTCCCGGTCTCCTCCAAACAGAGGAGTACGCACGGACCCTGATCCGAGCGGAAGACCCCGATATCGAGAACGACGAAATAGACCGGCGAGTTCATGTACGCATGGCCCGGCAGGCGTTGCTGACCCGAGTGACCGATCCCCCGGTCCTGAATGTTGTTCTCAGCGAGTCGATTCTGCATCGCCCCGTTGGTGGCCCGAAGGTGCTCGCACAGCAACTCGAAYGGATTGCGGACGTAAACCGGCTGCCTAATGTCACGATCAAGGTAATGCCGTTCAGTGCCGGCCTACACACGGGCGTCACGTCGGGTCCGTTCGTCGTTCTTCGGTTTCCCGAGAACGGAACCGGACGAGCGGGGGAACCGCCAACGGTTTACGTGGAGGGACTTACCGGAGCGTTGTATCTAGAGAAAGATCGTGAGGTAGAGCAATACGAAGAGTCGTTCAGCGCGATGTGGGAATCTGCGGCCGAGCGGGACGCGAGCACCAAGATGCTCATTGATCGAGCTAGGAGTCTCGAACCATGAACAGTCACGATCTTTCCGGCGCGGTGTGGCGCAAGAGTAGCTACAGCAACGCTAAGGGTGAGTGTGTCGAGGTTGCATTCCTTGACGGCGGCCTTGTCGCCCTACGGGACAGYAAGGACCATGGAACCGGGCCTGCGCTGGTCTTTACCAGTGCGGAATGGTCGGCGTTCGTGCGTGGTGTGACGGATGGAGAGTTCACGGCCTAACAGCCGATACGGTGTCCACAGGGCGCCGAGATAGCATTTTACACGTCTTCACTATTGTTGCCCGTCCGCGTGGCGCTCGAACGCAGGCGGACGGGTGACACTCCGCCCGAGCGACGAGAGAGATAGGGTTTCCATCGTGCCAAACGTCCGCGCTAAATTGGATCTCAGGTCGGGATCCTATAACGACGTCTTGAAACGTGTCGAGCGATCACTAGACGTTCACTTTGACCGAACCGCGGTCGTGCGGAAGCGACGCTCAATTGGCCTCGCCAGCGATAGAGGAACCTGGGTCCGTGTTGAGGTTCGATCTCCAGAGAAGATGACCGGTCAGGGATGGAACGGAACAGAGACCTCATCGATGCTTCATGGCGTGGCCCGGCCCGTCTGGAGGCAAAGCGTCTCTTGGAACGATCCCGACCAGGATCTCATGTGGAGGGCTGACGAGACAGATTTCGTCGCGGATCATCCCGTTAAACCCGGTGGTATCCTCACTACCGATCCCGACCTTTCTGAGGCGTGGTGGGCGACGCTGAGATCTTCGCTGGCCGCGCTTGCCGGGCATTCGACCACCCGGCTAGCTACTCCTCACACCGAGACAATAACGCAAGCGCGGGTGGACCTGGCAATCAGTCGGGCCTGTGGCGGCAAGATCGACACTAGGATCGAGCAATGGTCAGCCGCGCATGCCGACCTAAATTGGGCGAATCTCACGGCACCAGAATGTATGCTGCTTGACTGGGAAGACTGGGGAATGGCGCCGCGCGGATTGGACCCAGCGAACCTGTGGGTCAACAGCCTGGCAATTCCCGACCTCGCCAGCCGCATCTACCGAGAGTACAGAGAGGAACTGGAAAGCAAGACAGGTAAGATCATGACGCTATTTCTGTGYGCGGACATTGTCAGCGCGCCCGCCTCGTATTCAGGGCCGCTTCACGAGCCGGCATGTCAGGCTGTCGAAAGGCTGGTGAAAGACCTTCAGATGTGAGCGCCTCTCTCACGGAGGAGCTGCYGATAACGAGCGATCTGGTCTAGGTCAACCTTTAGCGCTTCGGYTGACACAAGTTCCCTCATATGGTCTGTGCTGCCGGAACTCACGGCTATCCGCGTTACTCTTGGCAGCTCATATGACACGCGGAAGACGGCTTGCACATTTGACCCTTCTTCGTTTGGCTGAAGAAAGGTGGCCGCCTTAATTCTCTTCCAGACGTCGCGTGCGGCGTCCCCGCCGAACGGGCTCATCCCCCACAGGCGATCGGACGGGACGCCCAGACGTTGCGCCGCCCGCTCGCTCGCGTCGAGCTGGTCAGACGGCACCGTCAGCCCCGCGCGGACCATGAGCACGTCTGGCGTGGGAGCCTTCGCGAAGAGATCGCCGTCAAGCGCCCGGATCAGCGGCGCCGTATCCCAGGACGATATTCCCCACGACGCGCACAGACCCATGGCTACCGCTTCATACAGCGCCGCGCACGCCGCATCCAAGCGCTCACGGGCTTGTACGGGGCTCACTCCCACAAGGGACTTCTCAGGATTATGCAGAAAGACGACGTCCGGGATGCGTCCAAGGTCGCACGCTGATTCCTCCACCGCACGGCGAAGCCGGCCGGGAGCGAGGGTGTGAACTACCCGTCCGGACTCTCGGAAGAAGCCGACTTTCGTCGAGATGGAGAACATGGAAAGTAAATCGCCCACGACGCTTGAGAGAAGGCGATGCGAGTCGAACCCATGATAGTTGTAGCTTGTGTCTAGGCATTGAATGCCAACGGCAAGGGCATCCTCTAAAGCTTGCCGTCTGTGGTCAGACCGGTATAGCCCGAGAATAATTCCGGAGTCAGTTCCRCGCATATGCCCTCCCGGACAAGTATCTCCCCAAGGCGCGCGCCATCGATCCCCGCTGCGGACGATACGTAGTCAAGGCACACAGGATTGCCCGACAGAAGCAACCCAAGGGCTGGTAATGCTTTCCTGGTGAAGACGATCCGTTTCTCCGCCGTCGCGACCGCCACTGTATCGCCCTGGGTCTCTATCTGAGGTGGAAAATCAGTAACGCACACGACCGCGGATGGCGGACCAAAAATGCCGGCTGTGGAGACATACCGGCCTGCGGAGGTGGCATGCGCCACGGATTCCAAGTAATGGGCCGGCGGATGTGACGTAAGAAGACGCGATGCGGCAACAATAATTTTCTCGCCGTCGTTTTGATGTTCTTTCGGGTCTTCTCCCCGCTGATTCAGATCCTCCCGAAACACCTCTTCGCGGCGCGACTGGTCCGCAAGCCAAGCCAACCAATCGACGCCCGTTCGTCTCGTGAACCCAAAGGTAGCATGAAGGCTAAACCCGTCACCTCTGCTGGTGCGGCTCGCCCGATGCCAGTGGCCCCGGGGAATATACAACACGTCACCGGTATTCACGGTACCAGACCACACGATGTCTTTGGGAGGCTCAGTATTGGGTGCGGCGTCGCGGTACATGGGAGCACGGCGAGACGGACCCCGGACCTCCCACTCTTTGTCGCCAGCTAACTGTAGGACGATGACGTCGTGATCATCCCAGTGTAGGGAGAAACCCGCCGCGTCGCCCGTTGTGAGGTACACGTTCGCCTGCACAGGCGCGCGCAACCACCATTGAAACGCTCGGCACGCAACCTCTAGCGTCGGATCAAAGTGGTTGACCGCGTCCAACACCAGGGTGCAGCCTGATTGCAAAAGTCCGGCCAGCCGGCGCATATCGACCATCGGAGTGACCTGCCCTCGCCTCGTCGTGTT
>NZ_MRUJ01000325.1:0-5506 GCF_002099325.1 Frankia sp. KB5
CACCCCGCCGGACGCACCAGTCCGGCGGGGTATTCGTCGTGGATACCCTGACGGGCATGGGCCTGCACCTGTCCGGCGATCCAGAGGCGGACGCCTTCATCACCGAGGACCCCCTGGCGCTCCTGGTGGGCATGGTCCTAGACCAGCAAGCCGGATAAACAAGGAACGTCGTTGGAACATCTCTCGGGTGGAGCGCGGGAGAGTGGTCGCGCTCGGTGCGACTCAGCGCCTCGTCCCCATGCTTTTCAGATTCGTCGCAGCTTCTCCGGATTGCGGACCACGTCGATGCGCGTGATCCGATTGTCACTCACCGCGAACGAAAGCGCTGCGCGGTGGCCGTCGTGACTCGGGATCACCAGCCCGAGTTGCCCGTTGAGCGTGGTCTCGATCGGGTGGTCGAGCCTGCGGCTAAGCGCCACCCATGCTCGCGCGACCCGAATGTCGCCGTGCAGCGGTCTGCGTGCCGCTACCGCGTGACCGCCGCCATCCGACCTCCAGACGACATCCGGGTCGAGAACGGCGAGGAGACCGCCGAGGTCGCCCTCGGCCACTGCCAGCGCGAACGCCCGTACGGCGCGATCGTGCTCCTCACCCGAGGCCACGAAACGCGAGTGCTCGCGCCTGACGTGGYGGCGGGCACGCGCCGCGAGCTGCCGCACTGCCTCGGGCGTGCGGCCGACCACCTCGGCGACCTCGCCGAACGGTATGTCGAACACGTCGTGCAGCACGAACGCCGTGCGTTCCGCCGGTGAGAGCTGCTCGAGCACCGCTAGCAAGGCGTAGCTGACGGATTCGTCGAGCGTGACACGGTCTGCCGGGTCACCCGACCCGAGCGGCTCTGGGAGCCACGGGCCGACGTAGATCTCGCGGCGCGCCCGAGCGGACCGGAGGCGATCAAGGGCGAGCCTAKCGACGACCGTGGTCAGCCAGCCATCCAGGTTCTCGATTGCCGCGTGGTCCGCGCGCGCGAGCCGCAGCCAGGCATCCTGGACCACTTCTTCGGCCTCGCCGAGGTCACCGAGCTCGCTGTATGCGAGCCGTAGCAGCCGAGGGCGTGCCTGCGTGAAGCGCTCCAGAATGGTCATGTGGTGATCCGGCCCCAGATCTCCGTACCCGCGCGCAGGCGCGGCGCCCAGCCGCCCGCCTCGCGCAGCCGTCGGCTCGACACCCGCTGGGAGCGGCTCATCGGCCCGTCCCCTGGCGTCCTCGGCCGCAGTGCCGTGACCCCGACGGCGGCGGCCAACGCGGCATCGATCTCGGCGTTTGTAGGTGGGTCGGCGTCAGCGACGTTGTAGGTCCCGGCGGGGACGCTCAGTGCAGTGGCGACGGCCGATGCCGCGTCCTCCAGCCAGAGCGTCGGCCGGTAGGCGCCGGGTGGTCCGGCCGCGATCGAAGTTCCCCGCCGTGCGGCTTCCACAGTGGCCAGCGTGGAGCCGCTGTCCGGTCCGAGGAACAGCCCGAAGCGCAGCACGACGGTGTCGCCGTCGAACATCTCGCGCGCGTGATCCTCGGCGGTCAGCGCGGACGTTGTCACGCCGCCCCCCGCGAGCGGTGCGTCCTCGTCGAGCCACGCGTCGCCGCCGTCGGCATAGACGAACGCGATCGACTCCTGGACGAGCCGGCGCGCACGGGCGGCCTGGGCCGCCCGTGCGATCGCCGCCGACGCCTTCGTGCGCAGTCGGTCGTTCTCGGCCCAGGCTGACGGGTCGGCCATACGATCGGCGCTCGGGATGTGGGTCAACAGGTTGATGACGACCTCCGCCCCGTCGAAGGCCCGGCTCAGCGAAGCCTCGTCGAAGACGTCGGCGTCGACGGCATCGACCCCAAGGCTGGCCAGCCGCTCGCGGCCGGGCGCGGACCGGGTTACGCCCCTCACGTGGTGGCCGGTGGCGTGCAGCTCCCGGATGGCGCGCCGCCCGATGACGCCAGTGGATCCGGTGATCACAATCCTACTCATGCCGATCTGACGACGCACCCCCCTTGATCGTGACATACGGACGTCCTCGCCACGGTCGTCCGGTTGATCGCAGGAGCGGTCCTCTACAGCCACGAGGGGGCGAAGGAGATCGAACTCGGCACGAGCGACGCGCCGTTCTGACACTGCGCGAGATGCGCGGACCGCTGACACCAGGGCGGCTGGCCGATCTGAGCGGCCTGCGGACCGGCACTGTCACCGGAGCGCTCGACCGCCTCGAGCGCGTCGGTCACGTCCGCCGGGAGCGCTCCGCCGAGAACCGGAGGAAGGCCATCCTGTCCCGCGCCGGGAGCGGATCGCCGCGGACTTGGGCGCGTTCTACGGTTCCAAGGGAGCCGGCCTGATGGAGTCGCTCGGCCGCTACGACGACGCCGAGCTGGCGATCGTGGCCGACTTCGTCACCCGCCTCGCCCAGCCCTGAGCGGGAGCCTGGCGCATCGCGCCGGTTACCCAGCTGCGGGGACCGCCCGAGGGGACGGGGTCGCCGAGGTGGATGGTGCCGGGGTGTCTCTGGCTCGGCCGCGGTTCATCGAATGAGACGAGCGGACGACGTCGGACGCGCGGCGGTGAACCACACGACGGTGATCGTCGATTTCGGCGGGGCCGGTGCCTGGGTAAGTGGCCCGCGCTCGACGGGTTCAGTGGAACGAGACGGTCCGCGCCGGCCTGGCTGCGTAGCGTCACGATCCGGTTGGCGGCTGCTGGAGCGAAGGTCGGCAGCGGGCGACCGTGCCGGCGTTTGACGGCCCAGAGAGCCACTTACTCCCCGCCGTCCTCCGGGACTGGCGGGGCCTTTTTCGAGGTCGGCTACGTCATGACCCCACGAGTCGCTGTCTTCCTGGACTACCAGAACGTCCATCTCTCCGCTTGCACCGCGTTCTTGCCCTCGGGCACCTCGGGCCGACATGGACCGTGAGGGATCTTGGTCGCCACGTCGAGGTTGCGAGTTGGAAGGGCACCAGTCGACTTCGCTTCCCCGATTCACAGTCACCCTGGTGCCACTACCTGGATGCCGACGACTACGCCGCCTGTCGGGACTACACCGACTACACAACCTGATCAACGACCGGGCGGCGGATGCGATGCGGTCGGCTACGGTGTTGGCGTGGGATTGCATCTGAGCCAGATCGCCGAGGCGGACGAGTTGCTGACGAGCGATCCGTTGGCGTTGCTGATCGGGATGGTGCTGGATCAACAAATTCCTCTTGAGCGTGCCTTTGCCGCGCCCCATGAGCTGACCCGACGCCTCGGCCAGCCGCTGGATGCGGAGGAGTTGGCGAAGTACGACCCTGACGCCCTGGGCGCGATCTTCTCGCAGGTGCCGGCGCTGCACCGGTTCCCTGGCTCGATGGCCAAGCGGGTACAGGCCATGTGTCAGCTCATCGTGGACACCTACGACGGCGACGCGGCCCGCGTGTGGACGACCGCGGCCGACGGTAAGGAACTGCTGAGGCGGGTGGCGGCGCTGCCGGGGTTCGGTCAGCAGAAGGCCAAGATTTTTGTGGCGCTGCTGGGCAAGCAGCTTGGCGTGACCCCACCGGGATGGCGGGAGGCCTCCGCGCCGTTCGGGGACGAGGGCACGTTCCGCTCCATCGCGGACATCACTGACGTTGCCACCCGTGACCAGGTCCGGGAGTACAAGAAGGCGATGAAGGCCGCCGCCAAGGCACAGGCGGGCTGACGAGGGTCAGTCCCCGCCGCCGGGCGGGTGCGGTCCGTGCCGCCGGGGTCGGCCAGGCGTCCTGCTCGACTTTGATCCCACGAACATGCGTTCGCGGCACTCCTGGAACCGGCGCCCACTCGTTCTTTCCGAGACTGACTGGGACCAGTGACGCCCGCCGTCGGTGACCTCCGCGGCTGCTGGTGACGCCTGCCGTTCGTGACGCCTGCCGTTCGTGACGCCTGCCGTTCGTGACGCCTGCCGTTCGTGACGCCTGCCGTTCGTGACGCCGTCGGTCGGTGACGTCCATGGCTCGTGTCGGCGGTGATGTCTGTAGCCCCTGGCGGTGCGGTGCTGGGCGCGGGCTTTCGTTCTCGCTTCGTGCTCAGCGTGCGCCCGTGCGCTGACGGTCGCCCTCCGGGTGACGGGCCGGCCGGCGGATGTTCGCCGTGACCGCGAGTCCCGATCCCGGCAGAAGGGAGCGGCCGTGAACCCAACCACCATCAACGGCGATGACGACGACGGCTGAGCCGCAGCCTCAGCCAAGGTCGCGGCTCGGCGCAGCCGACCGCCGTCCATCAGTGCCTGGTGGCGACGGCTCGGCCAGTGACCGCCGCATGCCAGCGATGACTGGCCTTCGGCGTGGGTGGGGTGAGTCTCGGGGGGCTCACCCCACCCACACCGGACGTGCCCACCGCGGCCCTCGCCACACTCGCTCCCGCTCGCGCCGCGCCCGTCCGCCTCCGAGAAGAGTGACGCGTGACGGACCAGACGGCCCCGGCCACCTTGTACGCAACGGTGGCGGGGCGCCCGGCTAATCGTCGACGATCCGGAGGCGATAACTCCCGTGTAGATGGCCGAGGTGCTGCGCTGCGGCGGCTGCGACACCGAGGTCATCGCATTGCGTTACGAACCGTTTCGGTACCGGCCAGACCGCCGCCAGCTACCGCTTCCGCCTCACCCACGCCGCGTCCGGTGGCGGGCGGCAGCCGACGGTGTCTCAGATGGTGCGCCGTCGGATGGTGCGCCGTACGGTGGAGCTGCATCGGACGGCGACGTGCCGGCGAGCGTGGTGGTGACGGAATGGCTGGCGGCCACGACGTGGGCGGAGCGGGTCCGGTTACGGCTGCCGTGGAATTCGTGGAGCGGGCATCTGCTGCCGGATTAGTCGACGATCCGCCGGTTCCTCGACAGGGCCGACGATCAGGCGCTTGCGGTCGCGTTGCTTGACTCGCCGCTCGCCGACATGCCGGCTGATCTCGCGGATGTGGTCGCTGGCACCGCGGCGTCCCCGCCCGGGGCGGTGGACGTGAACAGTGGTGCGGCTGTTCCCGGTGCGGGCGTACGCGGTGGACGGGAGACCGGCCGGGGGGCGACACGTGCCGATGGCAGCCAGGTTCACCTGCTCGGGGTCGTTTCCCCCGGCGCCGGGGCGATGGTCGGCCAGCGGGAGATCGACGCGAAGACCAACGAGAACGCCGAGTTCCGTGCGCTGCTGGCACCCCTGGCCCTGACCGGGGCGTTCGTGTGGTTCGACACCCTGCACACGGTGCGAGCCACCGGCGCGAATGCCTGATCATCCTGAAACACCGGATCGGTGAGGTCCACACCGGCCGCTCGAAGCGCTGCCGTGACCGTAGCCGGGTCGGTCACCGAGTACTTCACTTCGACTTGGCGCACCTGCATCCTCCGACAAAAAGCGACACTTTCTCGCCTGTCGGTCAACTGGCGGCCGACACGCCGACGAATTTTTATATCCTAATAGAATGGCGACCGGTAACGCGGTACAATCCTGAAAGCCCTGTCATTGGAGCTGGTGAGGGGACTCGAATCGTAAGTATTCGGCGATGGCGTGGAGGGGCTGGTTCCGC
>NZ_MRUJ01000326.1:0-1150 GCF_002099325.1 Frankia sp. KB5
CGAAAGCGTGCAGAACGCCCACTGACGTCTGCGTGGTCTGGAGTGCGGCGTGTCTGTGGGCGCATTGTCCCGTGCCGCGGCCGTGGTGGTGGGAGCCGGGGCCGTGTCGCGTGCGGGGATCTGGGAACGGTTGGCGGCGATACCGGATCATCGGTCCGCCCGAGGGCTGGTCTATCCGCTTCCGGTGCTGGCAGCGGTCTGGTTGTGCGCGGTGACCGCGGCCGGGCATGACCGGGTCGCGGCGGTGACCGAGTGGCTGGCGGCGACGAGCTGGACGGAACGAGTCCGGTTACGGCTGCCGTGGAATCCGTGGGACGGGCACCTGCTGCCGGACGAGGCCACGATCCGCCGGTTCCTCAACACCGTCGATGACCAGGCGCTCGCCACCGCGTTGCTTGATCCGCCGCTGGCCGACACCCCGGCTGACCTCACCGATGCGGTCCCGTCCGCCCCGGTTCGTCCGCCTGCCGGGGACCAGGCGGTGCCAGTGCGGGCGTATGCGGTGGACGGGAAGACCAGCCGAGGCGCGAAACGCGCGGACGGGAGCCAGGTCCACCTGCTCGGGGTCGCCGCCCACGGCGCCGGGGCGCTCCTCGGCCAGCGGGAGATCGACGCGAAAAGCAACGAGACCACCGAGTTCCGTGCGCTGCTGGCACCCCTGGAGCTGGCCGGGGCGTTCGTGTCGTTCGATGCCCTGCACACGGTGCGGTCCAACCTCGACTGGCTCGTCGTCCGGAAGAACGCCCACTACCTGGCGGTCGCGAAACACAACCAGCCGAAGCTACGGGCGTTCCTGGCCGCGTTGCCGTGGACGGAGATCCCGACCGCGGACCTCACCCGCGACCGGGGTCATGGCCGGGAGGAGACCCGCACCCTGAAGGTCGCCACCGTCACCCACCTCGACTTCCCACACGCGGCCCAGGCCATCCGGATCAGACGCTGGCGCCGGCAGAAAGGCCAGCCAGCCAGCCACGAGACGATCTACGCGATCACTGATGCGACCGCGGACCAGGCCAGCCCCGCGCTGCTGGCCGATCTCGCCCGCGGCCAGTGGCACATCGAGGTCAAACAGCACTACGTCCGCGACGTGACCTTCGGGGAGGACTCCAGCACCAGCCGGACCGGCCGCGGTCCCGCCGTCCTCGCGCTG
>NZ_MRUJ01000327.1:0-1729 GCF_002099325.1 Frankia sp. KB5
GACCTCGTGGCTGGTCAACGGCCGGCCACGCCAGTTCGTACTGATCCGGGAGAACAACCGGTGCTCGATCTTGTTCCATTTCGACGTGCCCGGCGGGAAGTGGCACACGGTGATCTGCAGGCCGGTCGTGCGGGCGAGGTCGGCGAGTTCCTTCTTCCAGGCACGTACCCGGTAGCCGTTGGCCCCGCCGACGTCCGCGGTGATCAGCAGCCGGGTCGCGGTCGGGTAGCGGTGACGGCCTTCCCCGTCCCACCAGCGACGCAGGGTCGCGACCGCGAACGCGGCGGTGTCCCCGTCGCAGCCGACCGACACCCAGCCGGTGTCGGCGGCCAGATCGTAGACCCCGTAGGGCACTGCCTTCTGCGCGCCCTTCTCGGGAAAGTCATGGGCGCGGACCCGCACCGGCTGCCCCTTACGGTGCCACTCCCGTCCGGCGACGGCGTAGTCACCGAGGACTTCCTTTTTCTTCGTGTCCACACTGACGACCGGCTGCCCGCCCGCGGTGAACTCCTTGACCCGTTCGTTGATATAGCGAAACTGGTCGTCCCGGTCAGGGTGACGTGCGCCCTCGGTCGTGCGTGAGGTGCCCTGCAGGCTGAACCCCTCCGCCCGCAGCAGCCCACCGACCGTATCCGCGCCGACCGGATGCCCACGTGCGGTGAGCTGCTCGGCGAGCCGGCGGGTGGACTTCACCGTCCACCGCAACGGCGACTCCGGAGCCCCCCGCTGGTCGGGCTCGACCAGCGCCAGCAGCGCCGCCACCAGCTCCGGATCCTTCTCCCGCAACGCCTTACGACCCCCACCCGGCGCGCGCACCCGGCCCGTCGAGGCTGCGCCCGCCCCCAGCTCGGCGACACCACGCGAGACCGTGTCCACCGATACCCCGGCCGCCCGGGCCACCAGACGGATCCCGCCATGCCCGAACGCCCGCGCGTCCGCACCCAGCACCAGCCGGCGCTGCCGCTCATCCAGATGCGGCAACAGCACCGCGAACTTCTCCGCGAGCACCACCTCGTTGATCCGCTCCACACGCCGGAGCGTCCCACGATCTCCCGCGTAGATCAAAGACCGGAGTTATTTTCCGGCGACTCCCAGGGGGTGGGGGTGGCCTGCCAGGGCTGTCGGGGGGAGGCCGTGAAAGTCGAGTGCGGACGCGCTCGCCTACGCCCGCCAGCTCGCCGACGCGACCGACCGGTTCCCCGACACCCGCTGGGCACAGGCCCGGCCGCCGGGACGCGGGCCTGGCCTGCCCTGGCAACCAGGCCAGACGACGCATGGCGGTGCACCTGTCCGAACGCCGCCTGCGTCCTGTCGCCGACGCGACAGCCGGGTGACCCGCTATTCGATCACCGCCGCTGCCGGCACCTGTTCACCGACGCGGGCTTTTCCGGCACCCTCGTCGGGTGGGCGAAAGACGTCCTCGCCACCACGGTCGAGGTCGTGAAGAAGAAACCCGGCCAGAAGACCTTCGAGGCACTCCCGCGACGGTGGGTCGTCGAGCGCACGTTCGCCTGGACGACCGCCCACCGTCGACTCGCGCGCGACTACGAACGCCGCACCGCGCATTCGGAGTCCTTCTTCCGCTGGGCACTGATCCGCACGATGGCCCGCCGCATCGTACGAGGGACACCCGTACCCCGCTGGCGACCTGGATCCACCCCCGACCCCCAATAGATCAAGATTCCAAACAGGCTCTGAGCTTGTCGTTTAACCGCCGGGTGTCACGCTG
>NZ_MRUJ01000033.1:0-6220 GCF_002099325.1 Frankia sp. KB5
GGCGCCCTGGCCGTAGAACATCAGCTGGCCCGCCGCCTCGGACTCGACGAACACCGCGTTGAAGGCCTCCCGCACCCCGGCCAGCGGGTGGGTGCGCGGGATCATCGCCGGGTGGACCCGCACGCTGATCCCCTCGGTCTCGGCCGAGCGTTCCGCCACCACGAGCGCCTTCACAGTGCAACCGAGCTCCCGGGCGCTGGCGATGTCGGCGGTGGTGACCTCACCGATGCCGACCCGGTAGACGTCGTCGATCGTTACCCGGGAGTGGAAGGCCAGCTGGGCCATGATGGCCGCCTTCGCGGCCGCGTCGAACCCATCGATGTCGGCGGAGGGATCGGCCTCGGCGTATCCGAGCGCCCCGGCCTCGGCGAGTGCCTCGGTGAACGACGCGCCGATCTCGTCCATCCGGGTCAGCACGAAGTTGGTCGTCCCGTTGACAATGCCGAGCACCCGGTGCACACGATCCCCGGCCATGCTCTCACGCAGCGGGCGGATCAGCGGGATGGCCCCGGCCACGGCGGCCTCGTAGTAGAGATCGGTGCCGGCCGCGGCGGCCGCGTCGTGCAGCGTCGCGCCGTCCGAGGCCAACAGGGCCTTGTTCGCGGTGACCACCGACTTACCCCCCCGCAGGGCGGACAGCAGCCAGGAGCGGGCCGGCTCGATGCCGCCGACAAGCTCGATCACGATGTCGACGTCGTCCCGGGCGACGAGGCCCGCCGCATCCCCGGTGAACAGCGCCGGATCCACGTCGAGGGCGCGGGCGCGGCCCGGCCTGCGCACCGCGATCCCGGCGAGCTCCAGGGGAGCCCCGACCCGGGCGGCGAGATCGGCGGCGTTGGCCTGCAACAGCCGGACGGTCTCGCTGCCGACGACCCCACAGCCGAGCAACGCGATCCTCACCGCGCCACCTCCGGGGAGGCCGGGTCGGCGCCCGGCTCGACCTTCACGCCCGGATCGACCTTCACGCCCGGATCGACGTCCAGGCGCAGCAGGTCGTCCTCGGTCTCCCGCCGGACGATGATCCGGGCCGCGCCGTCGCGCACGGCGATCACCGGTGGCCGCGCCACGTGGTTGTAGTTGCTGGCCATCGACCGGTGGTAGGCGCCGCTGGCGGGAATGGCCAGCAGGTCACCGGGCCGGACGTCGTCGGGCAGCGGCACGTCGTGGGCGACGACGTCCCCGGACTCGCAGTGCCGGCCGACGATCGTGACGACGTGCGTCGTGGCCAAACCGGTCCGGGAGACCAGCCGGGCGGTGTAGCGGGCGTCGTAGAGCGCCGTGCGGATGTTGTCGCTCATGCCGCCGTCCACGCTGACGAAGGTGCGCAGCCCGGGCAGCTCCTTGACAGTGCCGACCTCGTAGAGGGTCACCGTCGTCGATCCGACGATGGCCCGTCCCGGTTCCACCGCGAGGCGCGGGACGGTCAGGCCCGCGGCGGCGCACTCCTTGCCGACCACGGCGGTCAGCCGCTCGGCGACGTCGGTGACCTCCAGCGGGGCGTCCTCGCCGGTGTAGGCGATGCCGAGGCCACCGCCGAGGTCGAGCTCGGGCAGTTCGAGGTCGTGGGTGTCGCGGATGCGCGCGAGCAGGCCCACCAGGCGGTGCGCCGCCAGGCCGAACCCGGCCGTGTCGAAGATCTGCGAGCCGATGTGCGCGTGCAGGCCGACGAGTTCGAGGGAACCGGCGGCCGCGAGCACGCGTTCCACCGCCTCGGCCGCCGACCCGCCGGCCAGCGAGAACCCGAACTTCTGGTCCTCCTGCCCGGTGGAGACGTAGTGATGTGTGTGCGCCTCCACGCCCGGGGTGACGCGGATCAGCACGCGCTGGCGCACGCCCGCCTCGGCGGCGACGGCTGCCAGGCGGGTGATCTCGGCGAAGGAGTCGACGACGATCCGCCCGACGCCATAGCCGACGGCTGCCCGCAGTTCCGCGACGGACTTGTTGTTGCCGTGGAAGAGCAGTCGATCCGCCGGGAAACCGACCGAGCGGGCCACCGCGAGCTCCCCGCCCGTACAGACGTCGAGATTCAGACCCCCCTCATCCACCCAGCGAGCGATCGTGCGGCACAAAAAGGCCTTGCCCGCGTAGTAGACGTCACATTCGGCGAACGCCCGCCGCCAAGCCGCGCACCGGGCCCGGAAGTCGGCCTCGTCGAGAACGAAGGCCGGCGTGCCGAACTCGGCGGCCAGCTCGTTAACCCGGATCCCACCGATTCGCAGCACACCGTCGGCGTCCAGCCGGGCCGTGGCCGGCCACAGATTCTCCTCCAACGGCTTCTCCTCCAACGGCACCACCGCCGGGCTGTCGATCTCGCTCATCTCGCCTCTGCCTGCCTCATGCCGCCTGGCCTGCCTCATGYCGCCTGTTTCACGCTTTCCAACCGGCTCGTTCCCGAACCCGCCAGGATGCCCGGACGCCCGGACCGACCGCTCGTCACATCCGCTCGGGGGCGCTGACCCCGAGCAGTCCCAGGCCGTTCGCGAACACCACCCGGGTCGCTGCCACGAGCAGCAGCCGCGCGCCGGTGGCCGGACCGGGCTCGGCGTCGCCCTGCGGAAGCACCCGGCAGGAGTCGTAGAACCGGTAGTAGACCCCGGCAAGTTCCTCGAGATAGCGGGCGAGCCGATGGGGGCCACGCAGCCTCGCGGCGGACTCGATCACTCGGGGGAACTCGCCGAGCGCGCGCAGCAGCTCACCCTCCCGCGGCTGGGTCAGCAGGGCGACGTCGACCGGCTCGGTCGCGGCCGTGAGGCCCAGGGAGCCGGCGTCGCGCAGCAGCGAGCTGATCCGCGCGTGGGCATACTGCACGTAGAAGACCGGGTTGTCACTGGTCTGGCGGGCCATCAGGTCCAGATCCAGATCGAGCGCCGAATCCGGCGAAGACCGGACCAGCCAGTACCGCGCCGCGTCGGCCCCGACCGCGTCGACCAGGTCGTCCAGGGCCTGCTCGGACGCCCCGCGGTCGTAGTAGTACTCCGTGCCCACGTGGTACTCCGTGCCCACCTCGAACCCGGCCGCGGGCAGGATGCGCCCCAGGGCGTCCCCGACGGCCGCCCGGCGCGCCGAGGCCAGCGTCACCGGGCCGGTCGGGTTCGCGCTGACGAACTCCAGGTTGACCCGGACACCTCGTGGCCTGACCGCCCGGCCGTACCGGTCACCGGCCGACACCACCGTGCGGGCGATCTCTCCGAGGGCGGCGTCGGCCAGCCGGAAGTTGAGGAACCCCGGGCCGGCGACGTCCACGGCGGCGAGCTCGCTGTCGGTAGCGAGCCGCCGGGCCAACGTCTCCGCGACGGCGCGCGGCGGACGACGGGCGGCCCTGGCAAGCTGGAGCGCGACCGGGGAGGCGTAGTCCCCGTGCTCGGGCGTCTTCGGCCGCTCCACCGTGACGGCGGTCGGCACAGTCACGTCCAAGTCGCCGTCCGCGACCGCGCGGCCGATGGCCGTCACGATGGCGTCAGCGAGATCGGCGGGGGTCATGACGGCGATGTTATCGGCGCCGGGTCAGACCGGCTGGCCGGCAGCCAGCCGCTGGACCACACCGATGAGTTCGTCCGGGTCGAACGGCTTGGTCAGGTAGTAGTCCACCCCGACCCGCATCCCACGCTTGACGTCGGCCTCCTGGGCCCGGGCGGTCAGCATAATCATTTTGATGGCGGCGGTGTCCGGCTCCTCCCGCAGCCGGGCGGCCACGTCCCAGCCGTTCATCCTCGGCATCATGATGTCCAACGTGATCACCTGTGGGGCGATCTCGCGCACCATCTCCAGGCAGTCCACGCCGTCTACGGCGGTATGGACCTCAAAGCCCTCCAACTCAAGGTTGACGACCACGAGCTGACGTATCACCGCGTCGTCGTCGACGACGAGGACTCGGGGGGTGGCAGGGTACACACCGGAAGCTTACGGCGACCCGGATTCCCGATCCGGCGTTCCGTCCTGGTAACGTATGCCGCGTTGACCCGGGGCCCCCGTAGCTCAGGGGATAGAGCACCGCCCTCCGGAGGCGGGTGCGCAGGTTCGAATCCTGCCGGGGGCACGTACTGCATCCACGCGGTGAAGGTGCCGGGTGGCTGTCGTACGCGGTGCGGGGGTGTTGGCGGCCACTTCCGCGAGGTCAGCGACGGTGTCGAGGTCGGTGACCGGAATTTTGATCATCATCTGTACCTCCTGCTTCTCGTGATCGAGGTGGACGGTGAGCTGGGTGATCTCGTAGAGGCGTCGCTGTAGCTCCTCGGGGGCCTTGTCGAGCTTGAGGGTGAGTGTCGGGAGGGCGTCGAGGAGGGTGAGGCTGTCGGGGCCTGGCCGGTCGGGTTCGGCGTCGTCGGCAGCGTCCAACTCTGTAATCTTCGCGAGGGTGGTCTTGCGCTCGGTGTCGAGCTGGTTGTAGGTGGCTCGCAGTCCCTGGGTGAACGGGTCGTCGGGGTCGCCGTCCTGAGCTTGCCGGAGCAGGTTGTCCTGCCGCCGGCCAAGGTCGTCGATCTTCTTGCGGAGCCTGCTCCGTTCAGCGGCGCGTTGCTGGGTGGCGCGGTCGTCGTAGCTGGCGAGTTCGGCGGCCAGCAGGGCGATCCGGCTGCGGCCGAAGACGCGTTCGGCGTAGAAGTCGGTGATCGCGGCTTCGAGGACGTCTTCGCGGATGCGGACGGTCTTGGGGTGGTCGGCGAGCTTGTCGTCGCGGCCTCGGTTGTTCGCCTTGGGCCAGCAGATGTACCAGACGGGTGCACCGGGGTCGCGGACGTTGCCGAACATCCGCCGCCCGCAGGTGCAGTGGACCATGCCCCGGAACACGTAGGTCCGCTTGGTGGCGGGATGGGCGTTGAGGTCGTTGTGCTGCCGGGAGCCGCGCCGGGTCTGGCGGTGGGCGTTGAACTCGTCGAACATCCATTTCGGGATCAGCGGTTCGTGGACGAGCTGTTCGGACCAGACCCATTTCTCCGGCCCGTTGACCGCCCCGTGCCTCGACCGGCTCGCACGCCGGTTGAACACCTGGTAGCCGGTGTACTTCGGGTTGCGCAGCAGATCGRCCACGGTGGACTTCGACCAGGCCCCGCGGGCTCGGTAGGCACCGCCGACCGGCTCTGGCGGCGGGTAACGCTCCAGGTCCGCGTTGAGYGCCTCGGCGATCGCGCCGTAGCCGAGCCCGCGGTAGTAGCGCCAGTGCGCGATCTGGGTGACGGTCTCCCCGCGTGCCCCGTCGGGTTCGAGGCGGGTCTTGGTCGCTCCCCGGTCGGCCTTGGCGGAGTTCGGGTGCCGGTAGCTGCGGGCCCGGTAGCCGTAGGGCGGTTTGCCGATGTTCCAGCCGTCGCGGACGTGGGTGCACAGCCCACCCCACGAGCTTTCGAGGGTGTTCCAGACCTCGTACTCGGCGACGGACTGGTTGATCCGCCGGTGCAGGATCTGCCCTGCCCGCGGACCGTCGACCTTGATCGGCTCGTTCCACGCCAGCAACGCCACCCCGGCCTGTTCGAGCTGGCGTTCGATCGCGAGGTTCTCGTACATCCGTCGGGCGATCCGCGACATCGACTCGCAGATCACCGCATCGAACCGGCAGCGCGGATGCTCGGCTTCGGCCAACAGGTCGTCGATCCCGCCGTCGCGCGGGATCGGGATGTCGAACCGGGACACGTCCGCGCCGTGGCCGCGCTGATCGAGGTCCTTGCGGCCAGACTCCACATCGTAGAAGTGCGCGACGATCACCCACGACTCCGGCAGCGCGGACTTCRCCCGGTCCAGCTGACGCATCAACGACTGGCGCGGGTCCTGCTGCTCCTCGGTCGAGGTCCGCCCCGCGAACGCGACCCGGACCTCCCGCGCCAACCCTGCCAGCGGCATCGCGAACGGCGACACCGCCAGGTCCGACAGTGCCGGGTTCGCCGGATCCGCCGCCCGCCGCGCCGGCCCGAGTCCCGGACGGCCTGGGTCGGCCGCCCGGGACGGACGATCAGGATCGATCACGCCGCCTCCTCCTCCAATCCACCGTCGCCGCTGGCGTCGTCGGTAGCCTCGCCGGCGGCCCACAGCAGCAGATCCCGAATCACGTCCGCGAGCTCCGCCCGGATCCGGTCAGCCTCCGGGCCGCTGATCGTTTCGACCTCGCCGTGGAACACCCACCGCCGACCCGGCCGTCCCCGCCCACCCTGCGACGGGGATCGCAACGCGACGACCCGCGCGTCCTGCGCCCCGGGCCGCTCCCCCATCAACCCGGGAGGGTCTTCCCCGTCCA
>NZ_MRUJ01000328.1:0-5388 GCF_002099325.1 Frankia sp. KB5
ATTATACCAGCGTGGCCGGTATAACCGTTGCGGTCCGTGCCGGATTCCCCTGTCGCCTGAAGGCGACAGTCCCCTCCGGAGGTCATTGATGGGTGAGCCGGGCCTTGCTCTCCTGGATCGGGCAGAGCCRTCTCGATCGTCGCGACCAGATCGAGGCGGACCATCAGGTCCCGGGCCACCGGCAGAGCACCGAGCAGCTTCTCCAGGCGCGGGGGCCCATAGCCCACCCGGACGGCGGTMGCCAGCACCCTCCGAACCGTCCCAGGCCGGACACACCACGCACCAGGGAAATCATCATCCTGGCGGATCAAGAAATCACACGGTCAGCACACCACACGAACGTGCGGAGTACGGGCTTACCGAGCGGTGGATGCGCAGGCGCGGTGCGACGCGCTGCGAGCACGTCCGAAGGAACGCAAACTCGTCGCGTCGGCCGCGCTGCACGACGCGGTCAATGCCGGCCTGGYCGAGAAATGGTCTCCGAAGTAGATCAGTGAGAGGCTGAAGAAGGACTTCCCTGACGACGAGGGCATGCGCGTGTCGCACGAGACGATCTACGAGTGCCTATACCTCCAGGCCCGCGGCGAGCTTCGGACCGAGCTGAAGATTGCTTTGCGCAAGGGCCGGACGAGGCGGGTGAACCGATCGCGCAGACCGTGACCAGGGGAAAGATCCCGGACATGGTCGACATCAGCGAGCGGCCGAAGGAGGCCGAGGATCGAGCCGTGCCCGGCTTCTGGGAGGGTGACCTGATCATCGGTAAGGGGAACAGGTCCCAGATCGCCACGCTCGTCGAGCGTACCACCCGGTTCGTGATGCTGGTGCGTATCCCCTCTGACCGCACCGCCGAACGTGTCGCTTACCTGCTCGCGAAGAAGATGGGAACCCTCCCTGAGTTCCTTCGCAACAGCGTGACGTGGGACCAGGGGAAGGAGATGGCCCGCCACGCGGAGTTCACGGTCCGGACCGGTATCCCCGTGTATTTTTGTGACCCGCACTCGCCCTGGCAGCGCGGTTCCAACGAGAACACCAACGGTCTGTTACACCAGTACTTCCCGAAGGGCACCGACCCGTCCTTGCACACACAGGACGAGCTTAATAAGCTGGCCGCCCAGCTGAATGGAAGGCCACGGCAGACGCTTGGCTGGTTGAAGCCGATAGAAGTTTTCAACGAGCTGCTAGAAAGTCACGCGTCGCTTTGACCATTTGATTCCACTCGTCAGGTTGTCAGGCAGGCGAACGGTGCCTGATGCGGCAGTAGTTCCCAGAATCACAATTCACTCCCCGGGAAGTTCCACTATGTTCCCTCTCATGGGTTCGTCTGGCGCAGATGGCGGTACCCCGCGCAGCGGCGTGGTGGGCGGGTCGATCATGTTTCTCGCTTTCTTGTCCGAACTCGCGATGCTGGGCACTTTGGCGGGTGCCGGACTCGATCTCGCCTCGTCAGCCGTCGCCGGTGTTGCCTTGGCGGTCCTGCTGCCGCTGATGGCGGCCGTCGTCTGGGGAGTGTGGCTCGCCCCCGCGTCACGACGTCGGCTTCGCGGGCCGGCGCTGYTGATGGTGAAGATCCTCCTGTTCTGTCTGACCGCGATCGCCACGGCGCTGGCTGGGCATCGCGTCTGGGCAGTGGTGTTCGCGGTCACAGCGATCGCCGCGACGGCCGGTGGTCACCGCATCGACAGCCGAACCCAGGCGCGGTGAAGGTCACGCCTTTTCGGCGGCCTGCCTAAGCGCCGTGAGCCAGTCATTCAGCCCGCTGCGGAGTTTCGTGCTGCTGAAGATGAGGCCGAGGAAGGGCATAGACATCGATTCCATGCTCGTGACTCGCACCGTACCGTCCGGTGTCCGTTCGAGAACGTTGCGGTGAACGGCCTTGATGCCGGCGGAGACCCCACTCCAGGTGATCTCGTGGAGTGGATCGACGACCGCCAGGGTCGAGCGGACCCGTGACTTCCCGTTGACCCAGATGAAGGATGTGTCGACGGCCACCCCGCCGTGAACCTGCACGTCCCGGACGGCGGGGTTCCACGCCGGCCACCGGTCTATCTCGCTGATCAGCCGCCATACCTTCTCGGTCGGCGCGGCCACGGAGATCTCCGCCGCGGCCTTTACCGGCGCCTTTTCGTCGAGCACGCGCTTCTTGGCATATTCTTCGTGAAGCTCGGCGATGCCGGGCCCGCGGTAGAGCAGATTCGATGTCATACCCGCTCCCTCGGTCGTTCGACCTGGTTGTCGTCGGTGGTTGCTAACGCCGTTAGCCGACGCTAGCCAACAACGTTGGTGACGGTCAAGGGGCGTGCGGAAGGTCACCGGTCCGGGGCGTCGCGGAGCAACAGCAGGTAGGGGCTACCGAGGGGGATGGCTCCGTGACCTCAGTGTTCGTCCCAGTGACCTCAACTCCAGGCCTGTCAGTGGCGCATCCCCACTCGGCCCGCACGCGCCGCGCCACCCGGCGCCTCGACGACCCGGTCGACCCGGTAGATCGTCACCTTGGTCGGACCGGCGCCGAACGAAGCCACCTTGACGCCATGGGCCAGCGCGTCGGCCAGCAACGGGAGCCGGTGCAACGTCGCCGGTTCGGCCATCCAGGCGTCGAGGATGACGTAGTCGACGTCGCGCCAGCCGTTCGGGAGGCTCGCCCGTACGGCCTGGTCGTTGATCTTCCAGTGCCAGATCGGCCTGGTACCTCCGCGTAGCAGGTCGAGCCACGCGTAATCGTTCGTGATCGTCACTCGGCCAGGGGGGACGTGGCCGAGGTACCAGGCGGACGCCTCCCGGCTCGGGAGACTGTCGTCCCGGGAGGTCGCGTCGACCAGGACCGGTCCCCACTGCCACGACAGCACCGCCAGCCCGGCCACGACCACCGAGGCCACCGCCGCGAGGCGAAGACGGGCGGTTGTGGTGGCAGGCCCGGGCCGGGGATGAAGGTGGTCGGCCAACCCCGCTACGCAGAGTGCGGCGAACGGCAGCATCCCGACGACGTACGGGTACGGCAGGTACCCCTCCCGGAGCAGGAGCAGTGCCTGGCTCACCAGCAGCACGCTCGGCACCCGAAGCCGAGGCACCAGCAGCCCGGCGATCGCCGCCACGAGGCCGGCGGCGAGCAGGATCGCATCGAGCCCGAGCCAGAAGCCGACTAGGTTCCACGCCGAACTGCCGCGGTCGAGCACACTGCCGCTGGACTGCCGGGTGAACAGCTGGAACTCGACCGCCCGGCGCAACTGGTGCAGCTCGCCACGAGCGGCTGCGAACACCACGAACGCCCCGGGGCCCGCCACGGCCGCGGCGGCGAATCCGAGGCTCGCGGCGCGTAGGTTGCGCCGCCGGTGATTGATCCACACCATCAGGTAGACACCGGGCAGGAACACCAGAGCGGATTCCTTGGACCAGAACGCGACGCTTACCGCGAGTCCCGCCAGTACGGCAGTCCGCACTCGCCGTCTGGGCGCCGCAGCCATGACCAACGCCGCTAACAGCCACATCACCATGATGTTGTCGAGGAACACCATCCGCTGGAACCAGAGCGCCAGCGGTGACAGCGAGAACAGCGCGACGGCCGTCACCGCGTACGGTCGGCGCACGTCCAGCCGGCGGGCGAACAAGTAGACCAGGACACAGCTCGCGACGTGCACCCAGAGCATGAACTCGCGCGCGGCGCTCACGCCGGTAGCGCCGCGGCCGAAGGCGTCGGTCACCCAGGCGTACGCCGCGATCTGGGCCCAGCCGCCGAAAGGATGATCATACCAGTAGGTGTAGTGCGCCAGTCGGCCCCAGTACCGCAGGGCGTAGGCCTGCGCGGCATAGGTGCCCTCGTCCTCGTTGAACCGGCCGGGCCAGCCGTCGAGGTTCACCGCGTGGACCAGGGCACAGGCGACGACGGCTGCGCCCACGGCGAGAACGACCATGGTGCGACGGCTGYCGCGACGGTGACGGGCCGCCGGACCCGGCTGGCCGRCCGACTCCGGAACGCTCCTCGCGGCGGTCAGCAGGCGACCCTCCCGGCGAGCAGGCTCGCCCGGAAGGCGGCGAGGTCGGCCTCCGAGTCGTCGTACCGCCAGTCACCCTTCACGCCGTCCTTGATGTTCATCGCCGTCCAGACGAACCCCACCACCTGGGGGTGGCTCTGCAGCCAACTGCCGAACGAGGCGATCCAGCTGGTCTTGTACTGGTCCCGCTGGGCGCCCACCTCGGTCAGCAGGACCGGCTTGGTCGACAGCGCGGCCAGTTGGGCCATGGACGGGTCGTACGTCTGCGCGGCGGAGCTCTCCTGCACGCCGTACCCTGTCAGACCCATCAGGTCGACCCACTTGTCGCCGGGGTAGTACTCGGCCAGCGGCGTTCCCGACGTCCCGCGGAGCACGTTCGGCGACCACACCCACAGCGCGTTCGTGACGCCGGCGTCTCGGAAGATGCCGACCACGTGCTGCCACGCCGCCACGAACAGCGCCGGGGTGTTCGAGCCGACCGACGCCCACGGGTACCAGTAGCCGTTCATCTCGTGGGCGAACCGGATCAGGACGGGGCGTCCGTACTTCTTCACTACCATCGCGATGGCCCGGTAGTGGTCATCCCACCGGCCCTCGATGGTCTTGTCGAGCGTGAAGTCGCTCTGGTTGACCCCCTTGTCCGGGTTCCACGGCTCGACCGTCACGATCGGTGTCACCGGCACCGCGCCGAGTACCGTCGGGTCCAGGCCGTGGGTCACGGAGACGAAGAACTGGGCCATCGCCGGCGGGCAGGCCGTCGTGCGTGCAACCTCGCCCAGCGACGCCTGGCTGATRCCGGGCACCGTGACGCCGAACTGCGGACGGGTCCTGAACACGGTTTCGACGGCCGCCCGCGGCGGAGCCGAGCCGCCGCGGGCGGCGCCGCTCGGGGATGCGGGTTTCAGCGACGGGCCGTCGCCGGGGGAGCTGCAGGCGAAAACCAGTACGCTCGCCGCCATCATCAGGCAGACGGCAGACCGCCGTCGCATCAGCGCCTCCCCACCAGGTACCTCGGCCGTCTGGCTGGTACGTCCGCCAAACAATGACTGAAAAGTGTACAGAAGTCCTGAAATACGGCCATGGCGCATCTCGTTCGCGAGGCTACCCGGTGCCCGGATTCCACCGGGACCGAAGTCAGGAACGCGGTGTGCCCGCGGTCTGGCTTGACTGGAGCCGCGGTCCCCGCAACGGCAGCTGTACCTTGGTGACCAGCGCGTGTTCGAGCGCCGGCCCGAGCATGACCGCTGCCGTGTTCGTGATGTGGGAGTCGTCGCGGTACAGCAGCACGCTGCCCCGTACGGCCGGGCAGGGCCCGGTCCCCGGGCACAGGATGACGTTCAGGTCGACCGCGCTGACCGCTGGTTCGCGGCCCTCGACGACCGCCTGCAGCAGCGGGTCGCGG
>NZ_MRUJ01000329.1:0-5257 GCF_002099325.1 Frankia sp. KB5
ACGGGACTCGGCGATACCGGGCCGAAACGGCCCACCGGCCAACATCAGGACCACAGGCGTCCCGCGGCCGGACTCAAATTCTCATACGAAAGGGTGGCGGCCACGCCGCCCTGGCTGCTCTTGGAGACCCTAGCGTCTTGATTGAACCTGAAGTCCCTCTACCTAGTGTGGACGATGACTGAGGTGGAGGGGGTAGAGACGATCACCGCACATCCTCTGAGAGGAAAGTGCGGTGATCATGATAGTAGAGTTGGTCGCAGCTGACTACCTCGCCACCACCCGCACCTCCGTCACCTCCGGCTCCCGCCGTGCCAATCGAACGGCCGCCACGTACGCAACGTGCGGGTCGCTGTACCGGTAGTTCTTCGTCACCCACCGCCGTGAATCGCCAACCTTCTTCTGGACTCTGAAGCTCGTCGCCTCAAACCAGAGATTGACGTACCTGGCCGGCACCGTGGTATCCCTGCCGGTCGCGGTCAGCGGCCCCACCACGAACGCATCCCCGGCCACGAAGTCGCGGCCCCGGAAGTCGCTGTTGTGGACAGCCGCCAGTGCCGTGGCTCGGTGGTTCACCGGTAATCCGTCGATCTTGCCGTGGTCATTGATGTACATTGACGCCTTCGGCCGGAATAGCTCAATGGCCTCGATGTATCCGCCGACCAGATCCTGGTACGCCGACAGGTCGGCAGTGTCCAACTGGACCTGCCGCAGCGGCAGACCGATGTCTGCCGGGATGACAATGGCCGTGATCTCCGCCATGAAGACCAGAACCAACCCTTCGGACCGATGAAGCTGTTGCCTGACACGACGGTCCGTTCCGTGCCAGGCAGCCACACCCCGAAAACGGGAACAGCTGCCTGACACCGAGTAGTCGGTGTACGCAGATCGTGGTAAGTGCCCCGGTGGGGACGGAAGCGGCATCAGGCCGTCCGTCCCCACCGGGGGTGTGGAGTGGTGCGAGGTCCGCGTGGTTACGCGGAAGCCTCGCCACTCCGGGTGCGCCGGCCACCCTTGGCTTGGCCGGAACTGTCGTCCGGCTCCGGGCCGGCTGAGGCTGGCGAGCCAGCACCCAGCAGTGCCTGGATGGCGTCGCGCCGCTCGGCCGCCTGGCGCTCGGCCTCGGCGACCGCGGCTGCCGCCCGGGCCGCGAAGTCGGCTGCACCCCGCTTGGTCTCGACGTACAGCTCGACAGCCCGCAGCAGTGCGGTGCCCATCGGGATGTCCTCCAAGCCGGAGATCAGCTCCAACTGCGCGTGCAGCCGGGGCGGCAGCTTGACGGCCAGGGTCTTGTGCGACCCGGCCTTGGTGGGTTCCGTCATGACGGAACACCTCCTCGGTGTGGTGCGGCTGGCCATCCCCCGAACTGGGGATGACAAGGATCAGCCGCAGGTCACCGACGAGGGAGGGACGCGGACGGCGGCGGCCACGTCCCGGCGGCCGTCACGTGTTCGGGTTGAACACGTAGACGCCGCCCTGGCCATCCAGGATCGTCAGCTCCGTCTCCAACTGCTCGGCCATCTTCTCGACGTTGAGCAGCAGGAAGGGCCGTAGGTGTCGGGGCGAGTTCTCGATGAAGGTCGGCGCGCCCATGTCGTCGAAGACGTGCTCGGCGAACTCCTCGACCGACGGCCAGTGGCCGACGAAGCTGTCACGCACGGCAGCTTCCAGGAAGTCGAGGTCGTCCAGTCCGGCGTGTTGGGCCAGGACGATGAACGGCTCGCCGTGCTCACTCAGAAGCTGTGCAATGCGGGCGACGTCTGCCAGCGACTCATGTTCGCCGAGCGGCAGCCGGTGCAGGCCGCCGCCGTCGAAGTCGTGGATGGCCCACGCTTCGGCCGCCTCGCCGGTCCCGGCGGCGGTCGGCGACGCGGCCAACATCGCCTGCACCGTGGCCTCAAGCGCGGCCACGTCCTGCCCGGCATCGATCCAGGCACCGTGGATCGCGCCGCTGGTGTAGTCGAGCAGTGAGGCGACGTAAATGCGGGGCCGGTCGACCGAGGGGCGCTCGGCGTCTGTGTCCGGTTGGGTGTGCTCCTCTTCGCGCTGGTGGGGGTTGCTGTGTTCCATGCATGGGGGTTCCTGTTTATGTAACTATCGTTGTTGACCTTGACAGGTCGATGTCGCATACTGGAAGGTGCTATGAATGAAGAACAACTCAATAAAATTCTTGACCGACAGTTCGCCATCTTTGCCGGTCACATGAACAAGCGTTTCGACGAATTTCGGGATGACCTTCACGGCGAAATCGCCGAAGTCAAAGAAGATGTCAACCAGGTTCGGAACGTGCTCGACGGCGTAGTCGGTGATATTCAAGACGTCAAGACCGAACTCGGTGCCATCGGCTCCCAGCTCGACCGTCACGACCAGGCCGTCAGGCAGCTCGCGGATCATACGGGTATACAGCTTCAGTACGAGTAAGCCGCATGGCCGCGAGCTTCATACGTTCCCGCGAGATTCGCTCGTCTGCCAGCGCTGCGTACTTCGGGTTCAGCTCAATACCAACCCAGTCCCGCCCATGCCGCTCAGCAGCTACCGCCACCGTGCCCGAGCCCATGAACGGGTCGAGAACGACGCCGGGCCGGTAGCCGGCCTGGCAGTCGCACCCGGGGCGTAACTCACCGGATGTCCCGCCGTGTCCGTGCCGGYGGGCTGGCGCCCGGCGCCACGGGACGCCGCACTGCTCGCACACCCGCTCGGGAACGCCGGCCAGTAGCGGCCGCTCGACAAGGGAGATCGGGAAGGTTGCGAAGTGCGCACCTTTGTAACCCGCCGTAGCGTAGCGCCAGACATCGCCGGGGTTCTTGCCGAGCGGATGGCCGGCGGCGCCGCTCACCTTGAGCGCACCGAGGCCGGTGTTGCGCTGGGTGCGCCTGGTCTGGCGGATGGTGGCGACCACCGACTCAGGCGGGTAGACACGCCCGGCCGCGCGCCGCTGCGCCGCAAACCGGCCGGTGACATGGGGCACCCGGATGACATCGAGGTCAAAGAAGTAGCGGCGGCTGCGAGCGAGAAGGTAGATCACCTCGTGGGTCGTGCTCAGCCGGTCGGTCACGCTCGTGGGCATGGGATTGGTCTTGGCCCACACGACTTTGTTCCGCAAGATCCAGCCATCGGCGGTGAGCGCCAGGGCCAGCCGTTCCGGCCCGAGTAACAGGCTCTTCATCGGTGCGCCGTCCCGCTGGTGACGGGCGTAGCCGTCGCCCAGGTTCAGCCACACCGTGCCGCCGGGCTTGATCACCCCCGCGACCGAGGACATGACCGTCCGGAGTGCGCTCACCCAGCCGTCAACATCGCCCTCCAGGCCGAGCTGCCCAGACACGCCGTAGTCGCGGAGCCCGTAGTAGGGCGGACTGGTGATGACCGTGTCGATCGAAGCGGGCGGCAGTTCAGCAAGCCGCTCGCGGACGTCGCCGACGAGGATGGTGTTGCGCCAGGGCTCTGCCCTACGCGCACCGGTCACGGGCGACTCCCACGGCGGCCGTTGGGCTGGTCGCACAGATCTGGTTCGTCGGGCTCGTCTTCGCTGCCCGGCGCGTTGATCACTTTGAGCAGCCAACGGAGGTCATCGAGCAGACCAAGATTTTTGGAGTAGTGGCGGAGAAGCTCCACCATGTTGGAAATCGTTTTCATTTTCACCTCTGTTCTGATCCACTCGCTGCCGGCGTGGCGGCGACGTTTCGTGTTATTTCGGCTGCTACTATCACCCCTGTTACGGGGGTTCGATTCCCGCCAGGTCGTTTATGGCGGTTATGCTGTTTTTATTTTGAATCCTCGGCTATTATCGTTAGAGAACTAATATTGCTGAGGTGCTATGCGTATACGAAGGGTTCACATAAAGAATTTTCGATGCCTAGAAGACGTGGACATCGAGTTCGATCAAATTACAACGTTCATCGGGCCTAACGGGGCTGGCAAGTCGACCGTTCTGCGAGCGCTAGACTGGTTTTTCAACGGGACTAAGACGTCCGAACTGAGCGACGACGACTTTACTCATGGGTCAAAATCTCGGCAGATTGTTGTTGAGGTAGAGTTTTGCTCTCTGACTGATGAGGACCGTGCCGAACTCGGAGCATATGTAACGCCCGGCTCGGACCGATTCATTGCCTGGAAGTACCGCGAAGAAGACGGCTCCGAAAAGATGAYGAGTAACGCACGTACGTTTGAGGCTTTTGACGCTATGCGCCAGCCAGGCGTAACGGCCACCGAGCGCAAGAAAGCATACGACGAACTTCGTCGGGTGAGTCAGGAGCTTGGTCTGCCGTTGGCCGCTACGGATGTCGCCAGGAAAGATGCAATGCGAACCTGGGAACTGGAGCATCCGGACAGACTGACGGAGTCGCAGCAAGTTGTAACGAACTTCTTCGGGTTCAATAGTCAGGCAAAGATGTCAGGGCTCTTTGACTATGTGCTTGTGACCGCCGATCTTCGAGYGAGCGAACAAATTCTCGACAGCAAGGCCACGATTATCGGGCGTATTCTTGAACGCACGATCAGCCGTGAGGCGGCAGACGCAGAGATCGAGTTGTTGGCAGYGGAGATTCAGAAAAAGCAGAAGGCCGTGTATGACAGTCATTTCACAACTCAGCTAGATACTGTTTCCACGGAGCTTTCGCGGACCGTTGCGCAATATACTGTGGGCCGGACGTTGCGACTCAGCACAGACGATTTTGAGCTTAAGCCACCTCGTACTCAGTTCAAAGTCAGCGTCCTCGATAACGCAGTTGAAACAAATATTGCACGCCAGGGCCATGGTTTTCAGCGGGCCTTGCTTATCGCTGCGCTGCAAGTATTGGCAACCCACGGAGCTGCCGCCCAAGGTAATGGCTCGCTCTGCCTCGCGATCGAGGAGCCGGAGCTTTTTCAGCATCCAGTGCAGGCACAAGCGTTTGCACAAGTCTTGAGAAAACTGGCAGAGAATACGAGCCAGAAGGTGCAAGTAACCTACGCCACCCACAGCCCATATTTTTTGAGCGCAGAACATTTCCAAGAGATTCGACGCGTGACACGGAAGTCGTCGGGAGTCAGTCCGTCCCCGGCCGTGACGGTTACGATGGCCACAGTTGAGGGCGTACTCGCAAAACTCGACGGGTATGTTGATCCGGACGTTGTGGGCAGGCAATTTTACCCAGTTTTCCTTACCAGGCTACCCGAAGCTCTTTTCGCGAATGCCGTTGTTGTGACCGAGGGAACTACCGATTGCGCGTAAGTATTCGGCGATGGCGTGGAGGGGCTGGTTCCGCCGTGTGGCGGTGTCGTG
>NZ_MRUJ01000330.1:0-5212 GCF_002099325.1 Frankia sp. KB5
TGGCGTGCGGACGTGCGATCTGTTCGGCATTGGAGGGTCCATCTGTTCGCACGTGTCAGACCGCTTCGTGCCCGCGGACACCACGCCCGGTCGCGAGCACGCCTCGCTAGCGGTGCCTATGGCGGGTTGGCGACAGCCAGTACCGCGGATGGAGGATCGTGGCAGCGGCGTCGACCTGCGCGCGAGCCTCATCCAGGTTCAGCCCGAGCCGTTCGGCCTGGTCGTAGGTTTCCAGGGCCGAGCACAGGTCTGTCCAATCTGGTTCCGTCGGGTCAAGGGGCGGTGTGAAGCTGGCGAGAAGGCTCGCCAACTGTTCGGGCGGCAGGAGATCGTGCATGCGCGCGAGCAGAACGATCGGACGCAGCGCGGGCGGGACCGTGTGTCGGTGAAATCGCATCGGGTGACTTCGTCGTCGGAGGTCCGGGTGGGCGTGGCGATGCGTCGGTGCCGGTCGCGGCAGGGCCGTGTTCGGGGCATGGATCGGCGGGAAGGACCGGCATGGCGGAGGTCGGCGTGACGTTGATCGTCAGCGTCGTAGTCGGGTGATCCGTCGGCGGGGGTGGTGCGGGCGGGTGGGCCCCGACGGGGAATGCCAGACGACACGCAGGGTGGCGTCGACGTAGGAGAACAGCCAGAGGGCGCGGTCCAGAGAGGAGAAGCTGCCGCTGATCTGTCCGTCGATACCGACGACGGCCACCTGATCGTCGAAGCGGAGTCCCCAGGCGACAACGTGGATATCGGTGGGGTCGGGGGGTTCGGCGACGATCGCAAACAGGCGGGGGGGCATGACGTCCACCAGCGCGCTGAGCAGGCCCGCGTCGACCTGGCCTGGTAGGTCGACGTCGTCGATCGCGGGGCCGTTGGTCTCCTGATAGTCGACGGTCACGGTTGCTCTCCGGCCAGGTGGTGGTAGGTGCGGTGGGTGTCGCGCCTCGCGGACGGGTGAGTGGCGCGCTGCGGCGTCAGGCAGAGCTATCGCCGTTCAGGTTCTGGCGTGTCTGGGCGCCGCGGGCCGCGGTGACGGCGCGGGTGAGGGCCGCGGCGAGCGCGTCGGCTTCGTCGAGGGTGAGGGCCTCGCTTTCGGGGTCGTCATCCCCGAGCCCGAGCGAGATCAAAGGGTCGTAGGTGGTCGTGGAGGTAACGTACTGTTCGATGGCCACCTGGATGGCGGTGCCATCGCGTATTCCGGGGATCTCCGGCAGGTCGACCAGGGTGAATGCGGAGATGTGATAGTCGCCGGGGCCGGCTGTTTCGACGTGGAGGTGGCCGGCGGGCTGGTCGCACCACGGTGGGCAGGTGGTGTCCACAGGGGCGCTCATAGGGTTGCCTGCTGTTCTCGGCCGGTTGGACGGTGCACGGAGCTGGTCGGTGTGGTGGCCGGCGTCCAGTCGTCGAGGTTGCGTAGTCCGTCGAGGACGCGTTGCAGCAGCGCGCGGTCGTACGCGTCCGGATTCGGCGCGCCCGCGTCGGTGGGGGGCGGCGGGTCACGGCGCGGCAGGTTCTCGGCCGGGCCGTGACGGAGGTGCGGGATGGACGGAGTTTCGTGGGGCAGCGCCGCCCAGACGATCTTGCCCTTGGTTCGGTAGCCGTCGGGGGTGCGGACTCGGACGGGGTAGTAGCCGAGGTCTCGGGCGAGGGCGGCGACGAGGTGCAGGCCGCGGCCGGCTTCGGTGTCGGTGTCGGCGGCCCGGCGGGTCGGGCGGCCGGGGCCGCTGTCCCACACCTCGACGATCAGGTCACGGTGGCTGTAGGTCAGGCGCATCGCGACCCGGGACGCCACGTCGTCGCCCCCGTGCATGCTAAGAGGGCGGTTGCTGGCCACCAGCGCATTGGTGATCATTTCCGACACGACGAGGGTGGCCGTGTCGGTCAACCCGTCGAGGCCCCAGCGGTGCAGCTGCGCGGTCGCGTCGCGGCGGGCGGCGTGGGCCGACCGCGGAATGGCCGGATAGTGYCGGACATGCTGCGGCAGCCGGTCGGCAGGGGGATCGGGCGTTGTGGACGGGGTGGCGGCGAGAGCGGCGGTCATACGTTCTCCTGGCGCAGGGATTTGGACAGAAGCGGTCCCTCGCTCGGACGGCGCGGGTACGGACGGGTGGGAACCGCCACGAGGAGCCGCCGCAGGCGGAGGTGCGGAGTTTGCAGACAGCGGACCGTTCCCGGAGCGGGCAGCGGCAGCGATAGGCCGCCCGGCGGAAGGGATCGGGGCAGGGGCGGCGTCGCCGACCAGCGTCAGGTTGTGATCGGCGAGCAGGACAACACCGCACGGCCATCCGCGCCCGCAGCCAGCGCAGACGCGACCGTGGCGGACGTGAGTGTCGAGCAGATCGATCGCGGCGCCTCGAAGCTGATCGAAGGCGTGCTCCAATGAGCGGGGACCTCTGTCGCGCGGTGCCCGGTCCGGCTGCCGCCTGGGGATGATCTTTGGGCTGTCCGCGGCCGGCCAGCGGCGCGGGCCAGCCACGTCCGTGGAGGTCGGAGCGGGCCTGGGGGAAGGCCGTGGTGCGGGCGGTGGCCGGCCTCCCGGTGGCCGGTGCGGCGTCGTGACCATGGACGTGTGCCTTCCGTCTGTCGTTCGGGAACGGTCAGATCAGCGCCGGGCGGCGCCGTGGCCACGTCGCCGTTGTCGGGGCCGGCGGGGTCGTGGCGAGCGCGGCGAGGGTTGCGTTCAGCGCGGCGCCGGCGGTGACCGTCGGTCCGAACGCCGCCTCGGCCCGTGGCCCCAGATCGGCGGTCGCGGCGACGATCCATCCCTCGGCGTGCTCCACCAGCCCGGCGGACGTCGGCCGCCGGCCAACAGGTCGAGCAGCCGGACCGTGTGCTCACCGGATGCGCGCGACGCCGGCGTAGGCGGGCAGCCGTCCTTCGGCCGTCGTCGCCCGGCGGTGACGGTCGTCCTCCCAGCCCGGCAGCAGGACCACGCCGGGCTCGACCAGGTCCGTGCCGTCGAAGAACCGCGAGACCTGGTCACGGCTGCGCAGCTGGAACGGCGCGGTCGTGCGCCGGTACACCTCGGCCGCGTTCGCGACGTCCGGGCCCTGCCCGTCTCCGGTCGCGTGGGTCAGGACCAGGTAGCTGCCTGCTGGCAGGGCTGCGTGCAGTGACGCGACGAGTCGTTGCGGGTCGGTGTTGTCGGGGAAGAAGTGCAGGATCGCGACCAGCAGGAGCCCGACCGGCTGGGACAGATCCAGCAGGCTGGTGATCTCCGGATGGGTGAGGATCTCCTCGGGCCGGGCCAGGTCGGCTTCCACCGCCAGCGCCCTTGGATGGGACGCGAGCAGGATCTGGCTGTGCGCGACCGCGACGGGGTCGTGGTCCACGTAGGCGACGCGGGCGTCCGGCGCGACCCGTTGGGCGACCTCGTGGACGTTGCCCATCGTCGGCATGCCGGAGCCGATGTCGAGGAACTGACGAAGGCCGACCTCGCCGGCGAGAAAGCGGACCGCTTCACCGAGGAACAGACGGTTGACCCGGGTGGTGTCCCGGATCTGCGGCCACGTCTCGACGACCCGCGCCGCGGCTTCCCGATCGGCGGGGAAGTTGTGCGCCCCGCCGAGGAAGTAGTCGTAGACCCTGGCCACGTTCGGGCCCTCGGGCTCTGCTGGGGCGAACGTCTCCGGCTCCATCAGGACCGCCCCCGCGACGATCGTCCGGCTCCGACGGGTGCGCCCCCTGGCGATCGGCGCGGCCGTCCCGGTCTGTCGTCCGGGCCGGGGCTGGACCCGAGAGGGGGGTTACAGGACGTCGCGCAGTCGATCCTCATCATGGGAGCGGCCCTCACTGACCGTAGGCATAGGGGAACCGTTACACCATCGTCCTGACGGCGACGGCCGGTCATTCCTGCGGCGACGAAGAAGCTGTTCGTCGAACCGAACCCCTGTTGACCTGGAGAGACGCTCTCGGGGGCGGCCATTGCTTCGAGCCGGTGTCGCTCCTGATACGCAGGGTCTGATCGTCCGGTTACCGGAATCGTGTCGACGGTCGCACCGCCTGGCCGCGCCGAGGCTGAGTGTCGACCCCGACATATACCTGACTGCAACCGACGGCGTGGTCACGATCGACGAACTCAGCGGGGAGCGCTGTCGGGATCGATCGGGCGGTCGGACGGGGCGGAAGACGACAGCAGTCCGGTGGCGGCCCCGATGAACGCGACCGTGCGCTGAAGCGTGAAGTGCTCGGGGACGACCTGCTCGCCRTCAACTCCCAGCAGGTCGCGGGTCAGGTACCAGCCCCGCATGTCCTCCCCGCTGAACTCCGCCGCCTGGGGTCGGGTGGCGTGCCGGCGCAGTGTCTCCTCGAAGCACACGTCGAGATAGAACACGAAGCTGCGCCCCCGGTGGGCCCGGAGCAGACTATCGATCATCTCAGCGTGGCGTGACGCGGCGAGGATGCCTTCCAGGAGGACGTGATAGCCGTGATCCATTCTCTGATCCAGCGCGATGGCATGGCTCGCCGGTTCCGATTGACGGACTACCCCCTATGGGTCGAGGAGCCCGGGGCCGCGTTGTCCTGCTCGTCGACGCCGATCAGGCAATTAGGACGCTCCAGCGGTCGGCCGGCGGAGACTGTTCGCAGCTCGTTGTCTGCGCACCGCGGGCGCGCGCCGCGAGGTGGAGATCCACGCCGAGCAGCTGTTCTATGGTGTGCTGCGTGTTGCGCGTGACCCGCTCGGCTGCGGGCCGGGCCGGCGCGGGTGTCGCGGCGCCGCGCGCCCTGGGGCTGCGGGTCGGCGCGGCCCATCCGGTCTGGCCGCTGCTTCTCGGGCAGGGCATCGGCCCAGGCCAGCTCGGCGAGGATTTGCTCGCCGGCGTGACGGCGACCTGACCGGACGAGAGGCAGGCTCACATGACGACGCCAGTCGCGGGCACAGCGTCCGACGCCGCCGAGCCGCTGGAGTGCTGGTGCTGCGCTGGCACGTATCAGGAGAAGGACCTGGTCCGGCTCGGTCGCCATCCCGAGGTCGGGGTCTGCCTGGCCTGCGCGCACTTCCTGCACCAGCAGGCGCGGGGTCGTGAGGACGCGCGACGCCCCTCACCCGCCGCCCGGCTCCGCGACGCGCTGCGCGCGGGCCGGCGGCTGGTCATCCAGCGKCAGTGGCATCAGAACCAGCTATTCGGCCGGCCTTTGCGCTGGTTGGGGCAACGCCTTCCGTAGCCAGGTCCTGACGGTCAGCTGGCCGGTCCAGGCAGGGCAATCGCGCTAGTGGAGCGTG
>NZ_MRUJ01000331.1:0-5050 GCF_002099325.1 Frankia sp. KB5
AGGAGCTGGGGGGTGGGCCGGCGGCGCAGGGGCAGTGGCCAGTTCTCCAGTTCCGAGAGTCGGGGGGTGGTCATGGGGGCGGTGCCGTGGGGGTCGAGGCCGGTGCGGGCGGCGTGGGCGTTGATGTGGTTTGCGGCCTGTGCCTGGGTCCAGCCGTGTGCGATSCRGTGMGCGGYRCGGGGRCGSWRSTTGTAGCGGYGGGCGAACTCGAYCGCGATCTCGTCGTGGGACATGCCGRCSGCGCGCATCCGYKYMCGCARSTCRTCCTGCTCCGCCCGCAGACTGGGCCTCGTCATGTCTCACCCTTCCTGGGCCTGTGCGCCACCCAGGTCGTCCTCGGTCGCTCGGCGCGGCTGGGAAGCGGCATCGGAGTGCTCGCCGGACAGCCGGTCCTGCGTGGAGGACGGCCAGGTGACCGCGATACGGCTGTGTCGGCGGGTCAGGATGAGGGCGTCCGGAGGAAGGGACTCGTCCGGGGCGTCCGCGGGGTGAACGCTGATGCGGGCGTTCAGACTGGTGCCGTCCCAGGATCCGATGAGGTCGGCCAGCTTCGCGGCGGTCGTGTCGGCGTGGGGGCCGTGCCCGTAGGCGCCGAACTCGAAATGCTCGCGTGTCTCGTCCGTGGCGCGGTAGGTCAGGTAGGCGAAGCTGTCGCCGTCGAGAAGGGTGGGGATTCCCAGCCCCCAGGAATGGGCGACCAGGCCGGCGTCCACGGCGGCTTTCGTCGCGGCGATCAGCCCGAAGTCGGGCAGCTTCATGGCCATCCACAGGAACAGCCCGTCGAACCTGCCGCCTTTCTCGGCCGCCCCGGACCACGCCTCCCTACGGGGCATCGTCAGCGCGGCGCTCAAGGCGTCGCCGTCGGCCTGCTGGCCGTCGTCCAGGCGCAGGCGCACGTCGTCGCCGTGGAGCGGGACGAGGCGTTCGCGTTGTTCCCCGGCACCCTGCATGGGCACGAAGCCGCACAGCTCGTAGCCTCGGTCGACCAGGCGGTTGTTCTCTCGCTGGAATGCCACGGAGCGGGTCAGGCCGCGCATCCGCAGCGGGACGACGATCCTGCCGCCCTCGGCGAGCTGGTCACACCAGGCCGGGGGCAGGTCCGTCGCGCCGACGGTGACGATGATCCGGTCGAAGGGGGCGTGCTCCGGGACGCCGAACTCGCCGTCGGTGCGCAGCAAGGTGACGCTGTCGTAGCCCGCCGCCGGTAGGAGCCGGGCCGCCCGGTCGATGACGTCATGGTCGATGTCGATCGAGACGACCTGGCCGGTCTCGCCGACGAGTTCGGCGAGCATCGCGGCGTTGAGGCCGCCGGTGCCGATCTCCAGGACGCGCATCCCGGGGCGGATCTGGGCCTGTTCCAGCATCATGGCCTGCACCCGGGCGGCGGACACCGAGCTGATGCTGATCCCCAGCTCGTCCTTTTTCGTCACGTAGTGGCGCTCGGCGGCGTATGCCTCGGCCACCGGCAGCTCGGGGACGAACAGATGCCGGGGCACCGCCCGTACCGCGCGTTCCACCTCCGGCGTCACGATCGTGTCCAGCTCCCGCAGTTCCCGGATGAGCTCCTCGCGCAGGCGAGCGACATCGTCGGGCTGGAGGGCTACCTGTTCCGGGGTGGGCTCGCTCGTGGAGGTGGACACCAGGCTTCTCCTCACGCGGATGACGACCTTGTGTGACGACCTGTCGACCCTACGATGCCGACGATCTTTCTGTCGCGGACGGACTGGGGCGACGTGGCCCTACGATGCCCGGCGTCGCGAGGCGGGTCATTCCCCCCGCCACGAACGTTTCCTTCGGTACCTGCAAGGCGGCTGACCTGCGAGAACTGTTGCCGCTGGCCGCTTTTGTTCGCCACGGGCAAGTCGGTTCGTTCGGCCGGATCAAGCTCGCTCGATCTTGGCCGGCGTCTCCGTCCTGGCGGAGAGGGAGCCTGCGAGCTGGTTCGTTGGCGATCAGTCCTTGCACCCGACTCCGCACATCCCGAACGGCGCGAGTGGGTCCTCCGGTGCAGGAGCGTTTCGCCAGCGTGCTGGAGGCACGATGCCGGGTTCGATGACGTCGAGGCCGTCGAAGAATCCGGCGATCTCCCGTGGCGTGCGGTACCGGTATCCGTGGCGTTCAGACAGCGCTTCGAGCTCTGTGATCTGCTCGTTGTCCGGGTCGACCGTGCCGTCGTCCAGGACGAGGTAGCTGCCCGGCGCCAGGGCATCCAGGAGTGTCCGGGTGATGGCGTACGCCTCGTCGAGGACGACCAGCCCCATGACCGCCGTCAGGATCAGGCCCACGGGTTCGGCGAGGTCGAGGGTCTCGGCCGCGCGTCCGAGGATCACCTTCGGCTCGTGGATGTCGGCATCGACGGTGACGGTCACCCCCTCGGGCGCTCCGATGAGCAGCGCGCGAGCGTGAGCCAGGACAAGAGGATCGTTGTCGACGTAGACAATGCGTGACTGTGATGCCACCTGTTGGGCGATCTGGTGGGTAAGGTGCTCGACGGGCAGGCCGGGCCCGATGTCGAGGAACTGCCGCACGCCCGCGTCGGCAGCCAGGTAGGTGACCGCGCGGACCAGGAACTGTCTGGACGCATGGGTCGCCTCCGCAATGTTCGGGACGATCGAGACGAGGGCGGCGGCGTGCTCCCGGTCGACCGGGAAGTGGTCCTTGCCCCCGAGGAAGTAGTTCCGCACCCTGGCCGGGTGGGGCCGGGTGGTGTCGAAGGTGGGCGGCGGGTATGCGGCCATCGGTGGGCTCCCGAACAGATGTCAGGTTCGTGGGTGGCGGTCTGCGGCGCCGTGCCCTGCGCGACGCGGCGGTGTCCAGCGGTCAGGTCCCGGTGTCTGGCTTGACGGCGGTCAGGTAGACGATCGGGGTGGTCAGCACGAGGGGGCGGCGGCGCGCGGTTACGCGCCACGCATCGGCGTAGCGGCGGGCGAAGGCGACACCCAGAGCGCGGTTGATCGCCTGGTAGACGGACTCGCCGGCCGGGCCCGGGGCGTGCAGTGCAGCCTCGGCGGCGGCCACATTCGTGATCCTGGTGGTGACGGTGTCGGTGATGTGCTCGATGTGGACGAGGCCGGCGAGGCGGGCGTTACCAACCGCGGCGGGCACGGTGAAGGCGTGGGCTGCGGGCTGAACGTCTGTCAGGGCCTTCATGACCTGGGCGAGGTCGTGCCGGCTCAGTCCGTCGAGGTCGGTCGGGCTTCGCTGGCCGAGCAGCGGTTCGCAGATCGACAGCCGTCCGCCCGGTCGCAGGACGCGGGCGATGTCGATCAGCATGCGGCGGGGATGGCCGAGCGGCGCCAGGACGGTGCGACCGACCACGGCGTCGGCGCTGGCATCGAGGAGAGGCAGATCGGTGAGGTCCCACACGGATCCCCACCGATAGCGGGTTTCCGGGGTTGGCCGGATCAGAGCCAGGGCGGAGGCGGTCGGGGCGAGGGCTGTGACGCTGCCCCTGGGGCAGACCGCCGTCAGCGCGCCCGTCATCAGCCCTGGGGTCGGACTGAGCGCGACCAGGTCCTGTCCGGGCCGGGYGCGGGCGCCGGCGAGGACGACGGCCTCGCCGGCGGAGGGTCGGCGGTGACGGGGGTTGGGCTGATCGAAGCGGCGGACGACGAGCAGGTCCGATTCGGTCCACTCACCGGTACGGAGGGCGCCCCGGCTCGTGTCCGTCGTCCCGGACAGGTGCTGCGAAGCCACGGCTACTCCTGGAGTTGAGACGACACCTACCTCCCGCGGGCAGGCAAACAAACAGAATGATCAGATAGATTGATCGCCCTGTCGTTCCCCGCGGAGGGAACGTTCTGTTCGCCTGGTGACCACTGGCCTGAGCTGCGTGAACGCCGTGATGCGGCGCCCGTTGTTCGTCGCCGAGGGCGGCAGACCGTCGACCCCGGACCCCGCGATCATGGCGGCGATGTCGACCTGCTGGCCGGCCTCGTCCAGGTCCAGTCCCTGGTCAGCTGCGTGGTCATAGGCGTCCAGTGCTGCGCAGAGGTCAATCCAGGCCGCGCCCGCGGGGTCAATGGGCGGGATGAAGGCGGCGAGCACGTCTGCCAGCTCGGTGGGCGGGAGGAGATCGCGCATCCGCGCGAGCAGGACGACCGGTCGGAGCGTGGGTGGGACCGTGCGCGGGGGCGTCATGGGCGTCGGCTTCGGTGTCGAGGGGTGAAGGCGGCGGGCGGGCTCGGCTGCCGGGTCGTGTGACGCTTCCCCTCCAGAGGCGGGGTGGTGCGTCCCAGGGGTAGGTCCGCGGGCAGCGAGGTTGGAGCCCAGTAGAAAAGAATGATCACGGGATGTCAGGGCAGGACGGGCCAGTCCGGGCTGGCCCAGCCGATCTCGGTGTAGGGCGTGAAGGTGAGGAGCACCGGAAGGGCCTGGGCGTCCCAGGTGGCCATCCGCTCAGGGGGTTTGCCGGGAGAGGCCCACTGACGCCAGGCGCTTTGGGCGGGTTCGCCGTTCCACACGCCGACGCTGAAGACCAGGCGAACCGTGCCGCGTTCGGTGGTTCTGTGCGCGTTGACGTGGGCAAGCAGGAGATCGCGTTCGGCGATCTCGATCCCCAGATCCCTCCCGGCGAAGGCGACGACATGGCGTTGGGGTGAGACGTCGAAGCGCAGCTCGGTCGCGGGCAGGCCCCACCGGCCGTTCGCCGCCTGCTGTAGCAGGATCCGTCCCGTCTGGTCGATCAGGAGCAGGTGCGCGGTGACTGCGATCGGCACGGAGCGTGCGGGGTGTGGGGGCCTGGCGGCGGTCGGTGCCGGGGCGGTCCCGGGCCTGCTGCTGCGCGGGCCGGCCGCTCGGCTGGCYGCCGCTGGGTGGATGCGCGGACCGCTGGCGTCGGCAGGGTGCGGCAGTGGATCGGCGACTGCACCGGATCGGGGTGTGCCCCGAGGCGTGTCAGACGGGGCCATGGTCGTCCTGTGTGTGGCACGGCGAGGTGGTACGGACGTGGGTGACCGCGCGGGTGAGGGCCGAGATGAGGGCGTCGATCTCGTCGAGGGTGAGGGCTTCGTTGTCCGCGTCGTCGGCACCTAAGGGCTCGCAGATTATT
>NZ_MRUJ01000332.1:0-5038 GCF_002099325.1 Frankia sp. KB5
GGGATCTCAGGCAGCCCCTTCGGCTGCAACGACATCTGCCCCACCTCCCATGGCCCGTGAGGCGACCCGGACCGCAGAGGAGATCATGCCGCACCCACGGCACCCCGCCGAATTAAGCAGCAGAGTCCACGTCGATCGCCGGCACGTCGATCGCCGGCACGTGATCTCAGCGCCGCCGGCTGGGCGCACCGCGCGACGGGTCGACGCCGGGCAACTCCTCGAAGTCAGGGGTCGCCGAGGCGGACAGGCCTTCGTCGAAGGCGCCCCGGGTATCAGTGCCGGCGGGGGATGCGGTGGTGCCGGCGGGGGATGCGGTGGTGCCGGCGGGGGATGCGGTGGTGCCGGCGGGGGATGCGGTGGCGGTGGTGTCAAGCGGCACGGGTTCGGCGGTGGTGGCCGGGCTTTCCTCCGCCTGGGCCAGGTACCGCCGCACCGCGGCGGTCCCCGCCGCACCCGCGCCGACGAGGGCGAGCGTGAGGAACTCCCGCCGCCGACGGCGGTGCACCCTCGCGAGCTTGGACTCGGCCTTCGCCAGCCGCTTTTCCAGGATCTCCTGGGCTTTGTCGGCCTGCAGGCGCGCCTTGGCCTCGCGCTGCACCGCGCGCCGGGAGCGATGCTTCTCCGCCCGCAGTTCGGCGGCGGCCCGGGCGCGTTCGGCGGCGAGCTCGGCATGCGCCCGGGCCTTCTCGATCCGCCTGGCGGTCCGACCGGACACGGCGGTGGCTTTGCCGACGGCCCGGCCCGCGGCCTTCCCGGCCGCCTTCTGGGCCGACGCACCGGTCTTGGTGGCCGTGCTGGAGGCGTCGGAGATCCGGTGCGCCACGCTGGCGCCCACATCCCTGGTGGCCGACGCGGCCGAGCCGGCCGTACCCCCGGCCTTGCTCGCCGCCTTGTGAGCGACCGTGCCGGCGCGGTCGGCGGCGCTCTTCGCGGTGTCGGACAGCCCGCTAACCGGCACCGTGTCGGCGACATGTGACAGTCTGTCCTTCAATATCGTACTCATGGTGCCCTCTCGTTGAGCCGATGGTCGAGGCGTCCGACCATCGAACTGGTGGTGTGCCCAGGTATCGGTGTGGTCAAGATCTGTGAAGTGTGCCGTACCCCGTCGGCGGGCTTCTCCAACGCGTTAACCCTCCGTAGCGTGTCACTAATACTTGGGTGACATGTCTGGGCTGTGCCCTTGGGAAGGTGTACCCGGTGCGAACCTCGGTGATGGAATTCCCCCGCGGCGCCCGGCGCATACGATCGAGACCCATCCGGACGCCGGCTGACCAGACACCCGCAGAGATCGATCTGAAGAGAAGAGAGGCTCATGGCCGAGGAGCTGTACGCGACGCTGCGGACGACTCAGGGGGACATCGAGATCCGCTTGTTCCCCGACCACGCTCCCAAGACGGTGCGGAACTTCGTCGGCCTCGCGACCGGCACGCAGGAGTGGACGGACCCGGAGACCRGTGCCAAGAAGACCGGCACGCCGCTGTACAGCGGAACGATCTTTCATCGGGTCATTCCGAACTTCATGATCCAGGGCGGTGACCCGCTGGGCTCCGGTCGAGGTGGTCCGGGCTACCGGTTCGCCGACGAGTTCCATCCGGACCTGACCTTCAACCGGCCGTACCTGCTCGCGATGGCGAACGCCGGACCGGGGACCAACGGCTCGCAGTTCTTCGTCACGGTCGCGCCCACCGACTGGCTCAACCGCAAGCACACCATCTTCGGTGAGGTCACGCGGGGAACCGACGTGGTGGATGCGATCGCCAAGGCGCCGACCGGGGCGCAGGACCGGCCGAAGTCCGACATCGTCATCCAGGAGATCGTGATCGACCGCCGGTCCGCCTGACCGGCCGGTCACCGCCTCGAACCCGGGAGTACGGCGCATGAGAGCTCCAGCCGCGCGGCGTGCGCGGTCGTCGGCCGCCGCGTGCGTACGGGCGGCCGGACGTGTTCACGTCAGCCGTACCCCTCCGGCGGCGACGCTGGCCTCCGGGGCGGCGCGGTGACGGCGAACCCGCCCGTCGAACCGCCCACGGATGACCAGCCGGGCGGCCCGGAGCAGCGCCCGGCCGGATCGGGGCACCCGGTGGCCGAGCCGGGGTGGCGACCCACGGTCGGCCCGGCGCCCGGCTGGTCGGGGTGGACTCCACCTTCCGGTTCCGGCGGTCCCCCGCCGCCCGCGGGCGGTTTTCCCGCGGGCGGTTTTCCCGCGGGTGGTCCTCCCGCCGGCCGGCCGCAGCCACCCGGCGCCGCGATGATCCCGCACTGCTACCGTCATCCGGACCGGGAGACCTACGTCTCCTRCCAGCGCTGCGGCCGGCCGATCTGCCCCGACTGCATGCGCCCGGCGGCGGTCGGCTTCCACTGCCCGGAGGAGGGCGACCGCTCCACGCCGCAGCGCCGAACGCGGACCACACTCGGCGGCCCGRCTCAGGTCGCCCGGCAGGGGCTGGTCACCCAGATCCTCATCGGCCTGTGCGTCGCCGCCTACATCCTGCAGGGCGCGCCCGGGCTGACCGGCCGCGGCACCTTCAACCGCTTCACCGGCGACTTCGCCATGATCGGAATCCGGATCGCGGCGGACGACCAGTACTATCGGCTGCTGACCGCGGCCTTCCTGCACGCCGGCGTGCTCCACATCCTGTTCAATATGTACGCGCTGTATCTGCTCGGGTTTCAGCTCGAGGCGATCCTCGGGCGGGCTCGGTACCTCGCGCTGTTCGTGGCGGGGGCGCTCGGTGGGAACACCCTGAGTTACGTGCTCGGTGACGGGTTCACCGTGTCGGTCGGCGCGTCCAMCGCGATCTTCGCGTTCTTTGCCGCCTACTACATCATCGCCCGCCGCCTGCGGGTGGACTCCCGGCAGATCCTCATCGTGCTCGGGWTCAACCTCGCCATCACCTTCTCGTTCAGCAACATCGACAAATGGGGGCATCTCGGTGGGCTGGCTGTCGGTGCCATCATCGGTCTGATCTACGCCTACGTCCCGCCCCGCCGGGTGCTGCTCCAGGCGGGCGGGGTCGCCGCCGTGCTCGCGTTGCTGTTCGCCGCCGCGATCATCAAGTCGTCGACACTGGTGTAGCCCGGCAGTTGTAGCCCGACAGCCCTGGTCGCGGGGGTGAGGACGGCCGCGACGCTTGCACGCCGCCGAGTAGCGGCTACCATTCGCTTTCTTGTCAATACTCATAGTAGCGATCTACGTGTGGTGGCGATAGCGTGATGGATGCCGTGGCACGGCGCGGGCAGGGGGATCAGATGGYACATTCACCGGTGCGGCGCAGCGGGGGCAGTCCCTTCCCGCCGATCGCCGAGTACGGATTCCTGTCCGACTGTGAGACGTCCTGTCTCGTTGCCCCCAGCGGCAACGTCGAGTGGATGTGTGTGCCCCGGCCCGATGCCCCGAGTGTCTTCGGGTCGGTGCTGGACCGGTCGGCCGGGGGCTTCCGTTTCGGTCCCGAGCGTACGCAGATCCCGGCCGGCCGGCGCTACCTCCCCGGGACGAACATTCTCGAGACCACCTGGCAGACGCCGAACGGCTGGCTCATCGTCACCGATTGCCTGGTGGTCGGGCGCTGGCATCGCACCCACAAGCGTTCGAACACGCACCGTCGGACGCCGAGCGACTGGGACGCCGACCACGTGCTGCTCCGGCTGGCTCGCTGTGAGCACGGCTCGGTGGATCTCAGCCTGGTGTGCGAGCCGAACTTCGACTACGGCCGTGAGCCCGAGTCCTGGCAGTACGAGGGAGAGGATTACTCCTCCGGCGTGATCAGCCATGCGGGCACCAACGTCACGCTGCGGCTGCGTACCGACCTGCGGCTCGGTTTCGACGGCCGGCGGGCACTGGCTCGCACCACGCTGCGGGAGGGKGACACCGCGTTCGTCGCGCTCACCTGGYGCCCGGAGGAGCCCCTGCTTCCGGACACCTACCTGCAGGCGTGCGTCGCCGTCGACCGGACAACGGAGTTCTGGCGCCAGTGGCTGTCGCGGGGAATGTTTCCCGACCATCCCTGGCGGCGCCATCTGCAGCGCAGCGCCCTCGCGCTGAAAGGACTGACCTACGCGCCGACCGGTGCTCTGCTCGCCGCCTCGACCACCTCGTTGCCGGAGACCCCGCGCGGCGAACGGAACTGGGACTACCGATACAGCTGGATCCGCGATTCCACCTTCGCGCTGTGGGGCCTGTACACCCTCGGGCTGGACTACGAGGCCAACGATTTCTTCTCGTTCATCGCCGACGTCGCCGAGAACGATGACGACGACATCCAGGTGATGTACCGGGTGAGCGGCGAGCCGAAGATCGACGAGGAGGTCCTCGGTCACCTGTCCGGCTACGAGGRAGCCTACCCGGTACGGATCGGCAACGCAGCGGCACTGCAACGTCAACACGACGTCTGGGGTGTCGTTCTCGACTCCGTGTACCTGCACACCAAGTCCCGTGACTACCTCTCCGAACGGCTCTGGCCGGTGCTCGTGCGCCTCGTCGAGGCGGCGGCCACGCACTGGCGGGAGCCGGACCGCGGGATGTGGGAGGTGCGCGGGGCGCCGCAGCACTTCACCGTGTCCAAGATGATGTGCTGGGTTGCCCTGGACCGGGGTCGGCGGCTGGCGCAGATGCGGGGGGACGCCAAGACGGCGGCGCGCTGGCGGGCCGTGGCGGAGGAGATCCACGCCGAGGTGTGCGAGAAGGGTGTGGATCATCGCGGTGTGTTTACCCAGTACTACGGATCGAAGGCGCTCGACGCCTCACTGCTCCTGATTCCGCTGCTCGGGTTCCTGCCGGCGGCCGACGAACGCGTGAAGGCCACCGTGCTCGCGATCGCCGACGAGCTGACCGTTGACGGGCTGGTCCTGCGCTACCGCACGGAGGAGACCGACGACGGGGTCTCCGGCACCGAGGGCGCCTTCCTGATCTGCTCGTTCTGGCTGGTCTCCGCCCTGGTGGAGATCGGCGAGCTGAGCCGTGCCCGGCAGCTGTGTGAACGGCTGCTGAGCCTCGCCAGCCCGCTGGATCTCTATGCCGAGGAGATCGATCCGGTCAGTG
>NZ_MRUJ01000333.1:0-1009 GCF_002099325.1 Frankia sp. KB5
CCCATGACGCCCCCGGCCTCGCGTCAGAAGCGCGCTACGCAACMCCACTGGAAGCCCCACACAACGCCGAAAGTCTGCTTACCAGCAAACTTGCCGAGGCCCTGCTGCTCACGTGCCGCGCGTGGCCGCGCGGGGAGCGGCTGACGCTCGTTCCCTGCCCCCACGTCCCCAGCTACTTTGATCGCTCCCACTGCGCGAAGTGCGGTCACGAGCTGGGGAGCGTGGCCGCGTGAGGCCCGCCATCACGCTCTGGTCGGACAATCGGGACGCCGCGTACGGGTCTGGGGTGGTTCGCAAGCTGCGCACGATCGGTTACCGCCGGATCTCCGACGACCGTGAAGGGCTGGAAGCCGGGGTCACCCGCCAGGACGAGGACATCCGCGAGCTTGCCGAACGGCGTGACGACGTCGGACCTGATCGACGTGCTGACCGACAACGACCTGTCGGCCACGAAGGACTACCGGCCGGAGTTCGAACGCATCCTCACCATGGCGCAGGCCGGCCAGATCGACGCGGTAATCGCGTGGACGTCGAACCGCTTCCTACGCAACCGGCCCGACCGGATGCGCGTGATCGAGCTGTTCAAGGCCCGCAACGTCCGGCTGATTCCGGTCCGGGGCACCACCATGGACTTCACCTCCRCCGACGGCCGGATGATGGCGGACATCATCTTTTCGATCGATGCGGGAGAGGCCGAACGCACGGCGGAGCGTGTCGCACGGGCAGCACAGCAGCGGGCAGAGCAGGGCCGCCACCACGGCGGACCCCGGGCGTACGGCTACGGGCCGATCGTCGGCACCGACCACGCCGGCAAGCCCGTACGGGACTTCTACGCCCTCGTGCCGGACGAGGCGGCGGTTATCCGCCGCATCGCGGCCAACATCYTGGCGGGCGTGYCGTTGGCGGCGATCGCCCGCACGCTCAACGCCGAGGCGGTCCCGACCGTGACGAAGGCCCACCGGCCGATCTGCCCGAACAACGTCAAGGGCCGTCGGGCGTGGACCGACTG
>NZ_MRUJ01000334.1:0-2899 GCF_002099325.1 Frankia sp. KB5
CGCCCCCTATAGGCCAGGATGCGACGACACAGCGGGATGGTGCAAAGCCAGCGACACGGCGCGTCGGTGGAACCAGGGCGCTGACCTGCGACGCTGTGACGTACGCGGCCGATGCCAGCGATCAATGGTCCACATTAACCAGTCCACTCTGACTATCCCCGCTGGGCACCCGACCCGCACAGCGATCTTGCACGACAACCACGGTTGTCGATTGCGAAGCGGCAGCTACCCGACCCGCGACGAAGCATCTCCTTGGCTGACAACCAAGGTTGCCGGTGTGGGTCGTAACGTGACGATCGTGCCGGCCGGCCGGCCGGGCTGCGCTGYCCGACCGCCTCGCCAGGCGCTCAGCGGCCCGGTGCCGCAGGTCGGCAACGTCCGGGGTGCAGGTCATAACGAAGGCCAGCGTCACGGGGCTCTCGCCCTTGCTGGTGCGGCCGGCACATCGTGCCAGCCGTGGCCGGGTGGGAACCGAAGGAGTTCCCGAAATCGGTAGCGACTCCGGGAGCGGTCCGGTAATCTTTCAGTCGCTGCCCGCAATCAACCAGAATCTGGGCTGCTTCGGCCTCGCTTATCGTCGCGGGCGCCACGGCTGATGCTCACGGAAGGAGACCAGCGCAATGACGCCACCGGATGACCTCGTCATCGTGGTAGAGGAGTTGGCCACGATCCAGGACCGCGGCGACTTTCAGACCTCTGATGGACCCGTCGGTGACAGCGGCGAGAACAGGGACGGCTAAGCATCGACGTTAGCTGTCGCCGTACGACCCTGCCTCTCTTTCATCTGTTTCGGTTGGTTTTTCATGGCGATCTGGGTGCRGGCCGAAGGAGCCACCATGTAAAGGATGTTGATGGATCATCAGCTCATCCGCGATATAAAGACCGCGTTGGCATGGTCCAGACCCAGCTCGACACCCTCCCGGTTCCTACGGGGGACTCTTCCTGATTCTGGGATATGCCCCAGGGTGCTCACGCCGACCAGATTTCTAGACCTGATAATGAGACGAAGCCTTGTCTCGCCCCAGATGCGGTGCTTTCAAAACGAATCAGAGCTGCATCCAAACTCCTTGCTTCAGATGAACACGACGAGGCGAGGGCAGGTCACTCCGATGGTCGATATGCGCCGGCTGGCCGGACTTTTGCAATCAGGCTGCACCCTGGTGTTGGACGCGGTCAACCACTTTGATCCGACGCTAGAGGTTGCGTGCCGAGCGTTTCAATGGTGGTTGCGCGCGCCTGTGCAGGCGAACGTGTACCTCACAACGGGCGACGCGGCGGGTTTCTCCCTACACTGGGATGATCACGACGTCATCGTCCTACAGTTAGCTGGCGACAAAGAGTGGGAGGTCCGGGGTCCGTCTCGCCGTGCTCCCATGTACCGCGACGCCGCACCCAATACTGAGCCTCCCAAAGACATCGTGTGGTCTGGTACCGTGAATACCGGTGACGTGTTGTATATTCCCCGGGGCCACTGGCATCGGGCGAGCCGCACCAGCAGAGGTGACGGGTTTAGCCTTCATGCTACCTTTGGGTTCACGAGACGAACGGGCGTCGATTGGTTGGCTTGGCTTGCGGACCAGTCGCGCCGCGAAGAGGTGTTTCGGGAGGATCTGAATCAGCGGGGAGAAGACCCGAAAGAACATCAAAACGACGGCGAGAAAATTATTGTTGCCGCATCGCGTCTTCTTACGTCACATCCGCCGGCCCATTACTTGGAATCCGTGGCGCATGCCACCTCCGCAGGCCGGTATGTCTCCACAGCCGGCATTTTTGGTCCGCCATCCGCGGTCGTGTGCGTTACTGATTTTCCACCTCAGATAGAGACCCAGGGCGATACAGTGGCGGTCGCGACGGCRGAGAAACGGATCGTCTTCACCAGGAAAGCATTACCAGCCCTTGGGTTGCTTCTGTCGGGCAATCCTGTGTGCCTTGACTACGTATCGTCCGCAGCGGGGATCGATGGCGCGCGCCTTGGGGAGATACTTGTCCGGGAGGGCATATGCGYGGAACTGACTCCGGAATTATTCTCGGGCTATACCGGTCTGACCACAGACGGCAAGCTTTAGAGGATGCCCTTGCCGTTGGCATTCAATGCCTAGACACAAGCTACAACTATCATGGGTTCGACTCGCATCGCCTTCTCTCAAGCGTCGTGGGCGATTTACTTTCCATGTTCTCCATCTCGACGAAAGTCGGCTTCTTCCGAGAGTCCGGACGGGTAGTTCACACCCTCGCTCCCGGCCGGCTTCGCCGTGCGGTGGAGGAATCAGCGTGCGACCTTGGACGCATCCCGGACGTCGTCTTTCTGCATAATCCTGAGAAGTCCCTTGTGGGAGTGAGCCCCGTACAAGCCCGTGAGCGCTTGGATGCGGCGTGCGCGGCGCTGTATGAAGCGGTAGCCATGGGTCTGTGCGCGTCGTGGGGAATATCGTCCTGGGATACGGCGCCGCTGATCCGGGCGCTTGACGGCGATCTCTTCGCGAAGGCTCCCACGCCAGACGTGCTCATGGTCCGCGCGGGGCTGACGGTGCCGTCTGACCAGCTCGACGCGAGCGAGCGGGCGGCGCAACGTCTGGGCGTCCCGTCCGATCGCCTGTGGGGGATGAGCCCGTTCGGCGGGGACGCCGCACGCGACGTCTGGAAGAGAATTAAGGCGGCCACCTTTCTTCAGCCAAACGAAGAAGGGTCAAATGTGCAAGCCGTCTTCCGCGTGTCATATGAGCTGCCAAGAGTAACGCGGATAGCCGTGAGTTCCGGCAGCACAGACCATATGAGGGAACTTGTGTCAGCCGAAGCGCTAAAGGTTGACCTAGACCAGATCGCTCGTTATCGGCAGCTCCTCCGTGAGAGAGGCGCTCACATCTGAAGGTCTTTCACCAGCCTTTCGACAGCCTGACAT
>NZ_MRUJ01000335.1:0-5005 GCF_002099325.1 Frankia sp. KB5
CGCCGTCGCGCCGCTTGTCGTCTACCCCTACGCGAAACGGTTCACCGACTTCCCGCACGCCGTGCTCGGCATCGCCCAGGCGGTGGCCCCGGTCGGCGCGTGGATCGCGGTCACCGGTGAGTGGTCCTGGGCCGCACTGGTGCTCGGCCTTGCGGTCGGTAGCTGGATCGGCGGCTTCGACGTGATCTACGCCTGCCAGGATGCCGAGGTCGACCGGCGCATCGGCGTGCGTGCGGTGCCGGCCCGGTTCGGGGTGCGGGCCGCGCTCATTGGTTCCACGGTTACGCATATGATCACCTTTGCGTTGTTCATCGTCTACGGGCTGATGGACAACGCCGGTCCGTGGTGGTGGGCTGGGCTCGTGCTGACGGCGGCGGCATTCTGCTATGAGCACGCCATCGTGTCCCCGAACGACCTGTCGCGGGTCAACCGGGCCTTCCTCACCGCGAACGGATTCGTCGGCATCGTCTTGTTCCTCTTCGCCGTTGTCGATCTCGCCAGCCGTGGTCTGGCCGTCTGAGCATCGGATTCGTCATGGCCGATGTGTTCAGTGCCCCCGAGGAGGGGGCCGGAGCGCGCCTGCCGTGGGTGGTCGGGGTGAGCGGCGCCAGTGGAACCCCCTACGCGGCCGCGGTGCTGCGTGGCCTGCTGGCCGCTCGGCTGCCAGTCGATCTGGTGCTGTCCCGCGCGGCCCGCCTGACCCTGCTCGATGAGACGGGTATCGCCTGGCGTGACTCCGCCTGGGCGAAAGCCCTGGTCACGTGGCTGTCCATGCCCCTGGGCGGGGTGTCACCTCCGGAGGGTCTGTCGGCGCGGCTGGCCGATCGTGACGTGCTGGCCGATACGGTGTCCACCCTCGTCGCGGTACATGCCCCTGGTGATCTGGGGGCGCCGACGAGCAGCGGTTCGTACCCGACTCGCGGGATGATCGTCGTCCCGGCGAGCACCGCCTGCCTGGCCGGCATCACCCTGGGACTGTCCAAGGATCTGTTGCAGCGGTCGGCGGATGTCACGCTCAAGGAAGGCCGCCGTCTGATCGTCGTCCCGCGGGAGATGCCCTACACCCGCGCGACGCTGCGCCACATGCTGGACCTGCACGACGCCGGGGCGGTGGTGGCCGCGGCGAGCCCGGGGTTTTACGCGGGTGTGCGGACGGCAGGCGATCTCGTCGACTTCGTGGCCGGGCGGGTGCTCGACGCCGCCGACGTGCCGCACACGCTCTTCCGGCGTTGGACCGGCGAGCTCGGCGGCGCCCGCCGTGACCTGGCGGACCGCCGTGACCTGCTGGAGGTCGAGACGGCGCCACCGGCCGGGTGACGTCTGTTCCCCCTGGCGCAGGCCCCACCCGGACAGGCACAGTTGTCGGGAACGGGCCCCGACCGGGGCCGCGGTGCCGGCGGGATGAGGACGATATGGCGACGGGTGGGCGCGGACCGACGAGGAACCGGGGCCGGGGAACCGGTGGGGTGGACGGGGCCACGGCACGCAGATCCGCCTCGGCGCGGCCGGGTCGTCCCACTCGCGCCGAGCGGCCCGCGCCGCAGGACGTGAACCTGCGTGCGCAACTGCCGTATTTCCTGATCCGCGTCGCAGCCCTCGCCGTGATTACCGTGATCCTGGTGGCCGTCGGGCTGAACCTGCTGATGGCGCTGCTCGTTGGGTTCGCTGTCGCCGGACTGCTGACCTGGCCGCTCGGGCGGATGCAGCGCAGGGCCGCACAGCGGGCCGCTCAGCGCCCGGATGCGAGGAACGCCGGGAACAGCGGGAACAGCGGGAACGCCGGGTAGCCGCGAGTAGTCGGACGCCCCGCCGGATCGCGGGGCGGATCGCGGGGCGGCTGTGACCGGGCAGCCGTGCTCGCCTCCGAGGACACCGAGACCGGCGGGCTAGGCTGGAAGGCATGGATGCTGGGCTCAAGCGGGAGATCGAGGCCAAAGTTTCCGCCGGCGAGAGACTGAGCCGTGCCGACGGGGAGGCGCTGTACGCCAGCGACGACCTCGTCTGGTTGGGCGGTCTCGCCCACGAGGTTCGCACCAGAAAGAACGGCGACAAGACCTTCTTCAACGTCAACCGGCATCTGAACCTGACGAACGTCTGCTCGGCGTCCTGCGCGTACTGCTCGTTCCAGCGCAAGCCCGGTGAGTCCGATGCCTACACCATGCGCATCGAGGAGGCTGTCCGGCTGGCGAAGGAGATGGAGCCGGCCGGGATCACCGAGCTGCATATCGTCAACGGTCTGCATCCGACGCTGCCCTGGCGTTACTATCCGCGCTCGCTGCGGGAGCTCGGCAAGGCGCTGCCCGGCGTCGCCTTGAAGGCGTTCACCGCTACCGAGATCCACTGGTTTGAGAAGATCAGTGGCCTGTCCGCCGATGAGATCCTCGACGAGCTCATCGACGCGGGACTCGAGTCGCTCACCGGCGGCGGCGCGGAGATCTTCGACTGGGAGGTCCGCCAGAAGATCGTCGGTCACGAGACGCACTGGGAGGACTGGTCGCGCATCCACCGGCTCGCCCACGCCAAGGGCCTGCGCACTCCGTGCACGATGCTGTACGGGCACGTCGAGGACCCCCGGCACCGGGTGGACCACGTGCTGCGGCTGCGTGAGCTGCAGGATTCCACGGGCGGGTTCACGGTCTTCATCCCGCTGCGCTTCCAGCACGACGCCGCCGGCGACCCGCGCAACCGGTTGATGAACCAGCCGATGGCGACGGGGGCCGAGGCGTTGAAGACGTTCGCCGTCTCCCGGCTGCTGTTCGACAACGTGGACCACATCAAGTGCTTCTGGGTGATGCATGGTCTCACCACGGCGCAGCTCGCGTTGAACTTCGGCGCCGACGACCTCGACGGTTCCGTTGTCGAGTACAAGATCACGCACGATGCGGACCGGTTCGGGACGCCGCACACCATGACCCGCGAGGATCTGCTCGCAATCATCCGCGACGCCGGCTTCCGCCCGGTCGAGCGGGACACCCGCTACCGGGAGATCCGTGTCTACGACGGTCCCGACCCGGCTCGGCGTGACGTCCCGACCTCGATCGACGCCTGACCGGTGGACCGGATGGGCACCGGGGAGGGGCCGGGGCCGGCCCGCGGATCCGAGGAGTCGCCGGCGCCCGGGGGTTCCGGGCCTGTCCGGCCCCACGGAGCACCCGGCATCGGATCGATCTTTGTGCTGGCCTTCCTGGTGATCCTGTTTCCGGGGGTGGCCGGGTATGTGGTGCTCGACTGGATCGGTCTGCCGATCGGTGCCGCCGGCCTGCTGGGTCTGTTCGTCGTCTTCCTGGGGCTGGGCTTCTTCCCGACCGTGCTGCGCCGGCTCGGCTGGGTGCCGACGAAGAGACGGAGGACGTGATGGCGCAATCGCGTAGGCGGCTGGTTTCGTGGCCACAGCGGGTTTCGTGGCCACAGCGGGCGATGCCCGACTCGCCGACCGAATCGGGCCAGGCGGGCGAGCGCGGCCTGCTCGGCATCAACCTGCGGTACTTCGCGGTACGCGTGGTGCTCTTCGGAGCGGTGCTGGCCGTGGTCCTGCTGCTGGGGGTGAACGGGCTGCTGGCCTTCGCCCTGGCCGTGGTGTTCAGCGGGCTGCTCAGCTATCCCCTGGCGTTGCGCCAGCGCCGCGCGGTCATCGAGGTCATGGAGGAGCGCCGGGGCGGACGGTGTTGACCGGAGCCGGAGCGGACGACGACGGCGATACCCAGGCCCGTCCCCGGGTGGGGCACATCCAGTTTCTGAACTGCCTGCCGCTGTACTGGGGACTGGTCCACTCCGGTGCTCTGCTCGACATCGAGCTGACGAAGGACACCCCGGACCGGCTGAACGACGCGCTGATCGTCGGCGATCTCGATATCGGTCCGATCAGCCTGGTGGAGTACCTCCGGCATGCCGACGAGCTCGTCGTGCTGCCCGACCTCGCGGTCGGCTCCGACGGTCCGGTCCTGTCCGTCGTGCTGAGCACGGCGGCGCCGCTCGCGGAGATCCGGACCGTCGCGCTCGGCTCGACGTCCAGGACCAGCGTGCTGCTCGCCCGGATGTTGCTGGAGGAGCGCCACGGCCTGCGACCGGAGTACGTGACGATGCCGCCGGACCTGCCGTCGATGCTGCGGGAGGCGGATGCCGCGGTGATCATCGGGGATACCGCGCTACGGGCGACCTACGACGCCGAGCGGGGCGGTCCGGACCATCCTCTCCGGCTCATCGATCTCGGTGCCGCCTGGCAGGAGTGGACCGGCCTGCCCATGGTGTTCGCCGTGTGGGCCGCCCGACGGTCCTTCGCCGAACGCCGTCCCGGGGTGGTCAAGGAGGTGCACGGCGCGTTCCGCTCCGGACTCGACCTGGCGCTGCGTGATGTGGACGAGGTCGCGGCGCGGGCGGCCCGTTTTGAGGTGTTCGACCCGGGCACGCTGGCCCGGTATTTCACCACTCTCGACTTTCGGCTTGGTGCGCGCCAGCAGGCGGGGATTATCGCCTTCGCCGGACGTGCCGCGCGGCGAGGTGATGTTCCGGCGCTGCGCGAACTGCGTTTCGCGGACGTCTGAGCGCCACTCAGGCCGGCGGTCGGAACCCCGCTCAGACCGGTGGTCGGAACGCGCGGGAGATACTGGTCGGCGGAATCGGAACCGCTCGGCGCGTACTCGCCGTGGCGAAGCGCGCGATACGGCCCTTTACCAGCGCGATCAACCGGGGCGGGGTGGCTCGCCCGCCCGGCGCGATCAGCATCTCGTCGAGAGTCTCGCCACCGGAATMATCCCCGTCGGCCAGAGCATACCTCGGAGCGCTGGGCTCACCTGGCGGCCCGGACCGTGGGTCCGGTGGCACGGGGGCCCCGGGGCCGTCGCCGGACACGATGCCGGGTTCGGTGCCGGGTTCGGTGCCCTCGCAGACCTGCCGGGCGGCCGCGTCGATGAGGCTGTTGACCGCGAGGGTCCAGGCCCGTAGTCCTTCGTGACCGGTCAGCTCGGTGAACACCGCCGCCTCGAGGCAGCAGGTGCTGGCTCCCGCG
>NZ_MRUJ01000034.1:0-6695 GCF_002099325.1 Frankia sp. KB5
CCAACCCCGTCTACACCGGCGCCACCGTCTGGGGCCGCACCCGCGCCGGCCAGCACGTCCCACCCGACGAGTGGGTCATCTGCCTCGGCGCCCACCAGCCGATCATCGACGGGCGCACGTTCCACCACGCCCAGCTCCTCGCGCCCCCCGGCACCGGGATTTTCAGCGCGCAGCTACCACCCTGGGAATTCGTCGACCCGCCGACCGACCCGGGAAACACCGACGGCGGGCAGGGGCCGATCGCATGACCCCACCGCGGCCGTTTCACGACCGAAACCGCACCTGGACGAGAAACGTTTCCGTCGGGCCGGAGACGTCGCGGTGACCCGCCGGCAGCCCCAGGACCGGGACGGCACCGCCCCCGCGGATCGCGGCGATGACACATCGCCTGCGTCGACCGGACGTCAGGACGCGGTCAGGGACATCACCATCGAGCACATCGAAACCGTCTGGATGACTCCCGAAGAATACGACACCGCGGTGTCCGTTCTGGCCGAACTTGTCCTACAGTGGGAAAGGAAAGGCGCACCGAACACCGCGCCGAAAAAGGCGGCCTGACAACCCCGAACCTTTCTGCCGGGCGGGCGGCCTGTCCCCATCGGATGGGCCGCCCGCCCATCATCGAGAAAGGGAACCCTCGGTATGCCCTGCCCGTTTTCAGCCCGACGAGCCATCACAAAGACGGCGGCGATCACCGAACCCGCCGGCCCGCGGGTCGTTTTCTACGCTCGGATCGCCACCGACGGCGGCCAGCACTCCCTCACCGACCAGTACGCCCAGACCCTGGCCTACCTCGCGGCCCATCACCCGGCCTACCTCCTGCTCGACGACGACAGCAGCGAGCCGGCCCGCGCCCGATTTTCCCTCCCGTCGATGTGGCGTGGCGCTTTCCGCCGCCACGCATAAAGCCCGGACGCCGCACACCACCAGTACCGAGAGAAAAGGAAAAGCGCCATGGCCCGTGCGACCTCGCGTCGMAAGAGCGCGAACCGCACCCCCCAGYCCGCCGTCGACCCGCTCGACACCGTCCGGGTCGGGATCTACCTGCGGCGCTCCACCGACGACGAGCACCAGCCCTACTCCATCGAAGCCCAGGAAGAACGACTCCGTTCCTACATCGACTCCCAACCCGGCTGGGCCATCGCCCTCCGGTTCTCCGACGACGCCTCAGGCGCCACCACCGAACGCGACGACCTGCAACGCGCCCTGTCCGCGGCCCGCCACGGACTGATCGACGTCCTGCTCGTCTACCGCGTCGACCGGCTCTCCCGCAACCTGCGCGACACCGTGACCCTGCTCGAAGAACTCGACCAGGCCGGCGTCGTGTTCCGCTCGGCCACCGAACCGTTCGACACCGCGACCCCGATGGGCCGCATGCTGCTCCAGATGCTCGCGATGTTCGCGCAGTTCGAGCGCGACACGATCATCGACCGGGTCATCGCCGGCATGGAACGCAAAGCCGCCAAGGGCCTGTGGATGGGCGGCAACCGGCCCTTCGGCTACCAGGTCGACCGCGCCAACTGGAAACTTCTCATCGACGAGAAGGAAGCGGCCGTCGTCCGTCTGATCTTCAACCTCTACGTCAAGGACCGGGTCGGCACCCGCGCCATCGCCAAGACCCTCAACGAGCGCGGCCACCGCACCACCACCGGCGGCCCCTGGTCCGGACACCAGGTGCTCCGCGTCCTGGACAACCGCATCTACCTCGGCGAGCTGACCTTCCGAGAGATCACCGTCACCGACACCCACAAGCCGATCATCGAGGCGGCCCAGTTCGCTGAGGCCGAGAAGATCCTCACCATCCGCAGCGACGGACACACCCACCGAGCCGCCAGCGACTCCGACTACTACCTCACCGGCCGGATGCGCTGCCCGCAATGCGCCAAAGCGATGCTCGGCTCCAACGCCGGAGGACGCACCCGCACCTACCGCTACTACACCTGCTTCACCCGCCTGCGCTACAGCCGCGACCGCTGCGACGCCCCCCGCCTCGACGCCGACGCCCTCGACCAAGCCGTCCTCACCGCACTCGCCGCCTTCTACCGCAACCACCAGCAGCTCATCGCCGACGCCGTCCACCACGCCCGCCAGCGCCACCACGACGCCCACACCGACCGCACCGGCGAACTCGCCACCGTCCAGGCCGACCTCACCCAGACCGACCAGGCCATCGACCGCTACCTTTCCGCCTTCGAGCGCGGCACCCTCGACGAAGAAACCCTCGCCACCCGACTCGCCACGCTGCGCACCAAGCAGAAGCAGCTCCGCCGCCGACAGACCGAACTCACCGCCCAGATCGACGACGAACCCGTCATGCCCCCACGCGCCACCCTCAGCAAGATCGCCCACCACATCGATACGATCATCGAGGTCGGCACCGACCTTCAGCGCAAGGCCCTCGTCGAAGCCCTCATCCACGAAGTCAAGATCCTCGGCCCCGGACGGCTCCAACCGGTCTTCAAAGTCCCCAGACCCGAGCCAACCGAGGCCGCCGCAGCCGCCCTACCAGCCACAACGCCCCCGAAGGGAGCGGTTCGTACAATGCCTAACATGGTGGAGCGGGTGGGACTCGAACCCACGACCGACGGAAACACCGTCGCAACCACGACGTCCATACCGTCGGCACGGTGCCGCACGCGTCGTCGAGGTGTCACCCTGTTCCCGTGGACACACCGTCGATCCATCAGCCCCGCCAGCRCCGGTTCACCGACAGCGACGATCCCGGGCCGAACGAAGATCCCGAGCAGCTCCGGCTCTTCCACCGCTGGCGTGCGGCCCGGTCACCGTCGTCGGTGGTTCATCTCGACTCGGCCGGCGCGGCCCGCCCCAGTCGGGCCACGATCGCGGCCGAGGCCGCGTACCTGGAGCGCGAGAGCGCACTCGGCGCGTACGCCGCCGAGGTGGAGGCAGGCAGCGGGCTCCACGCCACGCGGGCCAGGCTCGTCAGCCTGATGGGCCCGGGACTCGACGCTGATGACCTGAGCTTCCACCATTCGGCGAGCGCGGCTTTCGCCAGCTTGCTGATGGCCTGGCGGCTCCCCGCCGGGGCGAGGATCGGCGTGGTACCAAGCGAGTACGGGTCCAACATGCTCGTACTCGCCGCCCGGGCGCTGCGCACCGCGGTCTCGCTGGTCGATCTTCCCGTCGACGAGACCGGGGTCATCGACGTCGAGACGCTCGACCGGGCCGGAGTAGCCTGCGCCGACGCACCCGGGCGCATCGGTCTCGCCGACCTCGACCTCGTGGTGTTTCCGCAGGTGCCAAGCCAACGGGGCATCGTTCAGCCGGCAGCCGCGATCGGTGCGCGCTGCGCGGCCGAAGGCGTCCCCCTGGTACTCGACGTGGCGCAGTCCCTCGGCCAGGTCGAGGTGCGCCAGACCGCGGCCAGCGCCTATATCGGAACGTCGAGAAAATGGCTCTGCGGGCCACGAGGAGCAGGATTTCTCGCCGTCCGGAAAGGCAGCGTCGATCTTCTTGATATCGCCGTGCCGAGCCTGCACAGCGCACGCTTCGACCGCAACGACCGTCCGGTTCCTCTCCCCGGACTGGCCCGGCTCGGGATAGGCGAGGCGGCGACCGTGTCCCGCATCGGCCTGGGGCAGGCCGTCACGGAATTGACGGATTCCGGCCCGTCACTTGTCTTCGCCCGCATCGCGCGGCTGGCCGGTCAGGGAAGACGCCTTCTCGACGGGGCCGGCGGCTGGCGGGTGCGCGAGGACCCAGATTCACCGTGCGGCATCATCACCATGCAACCGCCCCCCGGCACCGATCCGGTGGCCGTCCGGGACCGGCTCTACCGAGAGGACCGGGTGCTCACCAGTGCCATCCCCGTGGAGCGCTCCCGGGATCTCACCGGGCCGGTCCTCCGCGCGAGCGCGCACGTCTATACCGATCCGGCGGAGTTCGAAAGGCTGGCCATGGGGCTCGAACRCATCGCCTACGATCGTTGACGCCCCGGCGGCCACCTGCCCGCAGGCCGACCAGCCAGCGCGTCTTCGGCTGTCGCCGCCCTCGTACGTGCCGCCAGCACCGCCGCCTCATGCCACAGCGTGCCCGCGCTACCGCCATCTGACCGAGTCGGCCGCGGACACCTGGTATATACTATCGATAGCTATCATGTGCGGGAGGCGTTGTGGCGGACACGGCGATCGCGAGGCTCTTCATGCACGGCAGAAGCCAGGCAGTGCGGYTCCCGAAGGAGTTCCGGCTGCCCGGTGACCGGGTGCGCGTCCGGCACATGGGAGACGGCGTGCTGCTAGAGCCGATCGCGTCCGATGTCGACGCCTGGTTCGCCGAGCTGGACCGTTTCGTGGACGTGCCGCTGTTCGAGGACGGCAGGAACCAGCCGCCGACGCCCGCCGGGGAGGACTTCTTCGGGTGAACTGCCTCCTGGACACCAGCACTGTGGTCGCACTGCTGCGGAACAAGCCCGTCGGCGTGCGGGAACGGTACCGGGAGGCCGAAGCGTCAGAGGATTATCTCGCGCTCTCGTCGGTCGTCTTGTTCGAGCTGTGGTACGGCGTGGCGAAGAGCGCTCAGGTGCCGGAGAACACCGAGCGCCTGCGGATACTGCTCTCCGGTGACCTGGACCTGCTTGACTTCGATGACGAGGATGCCCGTGCTGCCGGCGAGGTGCGCGCCGTCCTGGAGAAGGCCGGGACGCCGATTGGCGCCTACGATCTGTTGATCGCCGGGCAGGCACTGCGGCGCGGGCTGACAGTCGTTACGGCGAACACCTCGGAGTTCAGCCGGGTCACCGGCCTGAGCTGGGAGGACTGGACGAGCTAGCCGTCGTCGGCGCCCGCTGCCGGGGCCGTGCGACAGYACGGTCGGCCTGGCTCCAGGCGCGCCGCTGGCGTAGCACCCATTGCCCGCGCCGACGCCGACGAACTCGCCACGAGCCGCTAGCACGTCCGAGCCGCGCTCGGGCGTGGACGGCCGACGATCTACGATCGTCTTCTGATGGACGTGTCCCTCGTGACGCTCGCCACGCTGGGCCCTCCCCATGCTCCACCAGCTACCCGGTGGGGATCTGCTGAAATGGTTGGCGTCGCTGGATGCGGTGTCCCCGACGCACCCAGCGATCGGTGGCGCCCCCACGCTCCGCCAGCGGGCACCAACGCCCGTACGGCCTGACGAGGTCTGTCGCCTCGTGGCCGGCAAGTCCGGGAGAACGACTGGACCAGCATGAGCGTAGCGAACGGAACCACAGTACCCGCAGTACCTGGCGCCATCACCGTGGCGGCAGTGGACGATCACCCGATCGTGCTTCGCGGCCTCGCGGACCTCCTTCACGACGTCGAGGACTTCAGGCTGATCGGCACCGCCCACTCCATCGAAGCCCTGCTGGCCGGTCCGGGGCGCGGCGCCCAGGTGATCCTGCTCGATCTCGATCTCGGCGATGGCACCGCGCCGCCCCATAACATCCAGCGGCTGCTCGCGGTGGACCGCGCGGTCGTGGTTTTCAGCGCCGCGGCGGCTCCCGCGACGGTTCGCGACGCGATGCGCGCCGGCGCGTCGGGCTTCGTCCCGAAGACCGACGACATCGAGGATCTGGCCACCGCGATCCGCGCCGCCGCCGCGGGAACGGGGTGGATCTCGCCGCAGCTGGCATTCCTGCTGCTCACCGATGACGCTACGGACAAACCGGATCTGTCGCCCAAAGAGGTAGAAGCACTGCGTCTCTATGCGACCGGAATGCCCATGAAGACGGTTGCCCACAAGATGAACGTCTCCCCGGAAACGGCGAAGCAGTACATCGATCGGGTCCGGTCGAAGTACCGCAAGGCCGGGCGGGACGCGAGCACCAAGGTCGACCTCTACAAACTCGCGGTGGAAGACGGTCATCTCAACCCCGGTGCCGAGGGAAYGGCCTGACCGCGCCACCAGAGTGATCACGAGGAGGTGGACCCGGCGCGCGCCCTCGCGCCACCCCCCGCACAGCGGGAGAGCGCGCGCCCGATCAAGGAACGGAACACCTCGGCGGACATCCCCTGGCCCGGCGGCCTGTCCTCCCTGTGTCCCCTTGCCTCCCCCGTGTCTCCTTGACCAGGAATATCCTCGCGGACAATGACGATTCGGTCATGACCCACATCCACCGAATCCGTTGTCCCCCGTCAAGGGGTCAGCGGAAGGACTTCGAAGCACGACCGCCGAGACCGGATCGATGCGGACAGGTCATCTTCGAGGGGGCTTCGTCCTCGGCTGGAGCAGCATCGCCCCGATCAGGGCGAGGAGGCCGGCGCCGAGGCACACCGTGATCCCTGCCTGTGGACGGATCGAGATTGCATCCGCGGAAATCGCGMGGAACGATGCGAGGGTCGGCGGCCCGTAGACCCGGTCCAGAGCGGTGATGATCACGATCAGAACTGCGATGATTCGGGCGAGGGCGACATCGATCGCACCGGCAAGCGGCCGACGCACCAACCGTCCCACCCCGATGGCACCGAGTGTGACCGCCAGGACACCGACGATGCGCCCGTCTCCGACCACAAGACCGCTGAACGTACGTGTCTCGTCGCCGCTGGACATCTCGCTCCACGGCAGGACGGAACCGATGCCGGCGCCGACGGCCGCCAGCACCACCATCAGCGCGGCGACCGGCCGGGGCGCGGTGGCCGGCGGGAAAGCGGACGGCGTCGGTTGTTCGGACGGCGTCGGTTGTTCGGACGGCGTCGGTTGTTCGGACGGCGTCG
>NZ_MRUJ01000336.1:0-4980 GCF_002099325.1 Frankia sp. KB5
CCCGGGATGCGTGGCAGGTCGGGCCGGGCGAGATCGGGCCGGGCGGGATCGGGGAGGGTGAGCTCGGTCGGGCCGAATCGGTCGGTGAGGAAGCGGCTGTGCGCGAGCAACTGGGCCGTGTCGCCGCGGGCGGCCGCCTCGGTGACCTCACGCATCCCACCGGCGAGCAGGGCCAGCGTCGCCAGCAGGACATCGCGGGGGGTACGGCCGTCGGGCAGCCGGTGGGTCTCGGCGTAGGCCCGCGGCAGCCCCAGATAGGTCTCCACCGCGGTGGGCAGGTAATCGGCGACCGTCCGCTCGACGGCGAACGTCTCCGGCGAGCCGGGACGCAGCAGGTGCGGGGTGTCCAGGACCTGCCGCAGCRCACCGATGACCTCCTCGGCGGCGGCGACGAGTGCCCGGTCGTCCGGTGCCCGGTCGATCAGGGCCCGGTACTGGGCCTCGACCGTCGCCCGCAGATCATCCACGTCGATCCCACCGCCCGCGACCGCGGCGCGGCGCGGCGGTGCGACCAAGGCGCCGATCGCGTAGAGCGCCGCGACGACCGGCGGCCAGAACGGCCAGTCCACCAGGCCCGCGGCACTCGCGCCGGCGCCGGCGAGCGCGCATGTGCAGCCGGCGATGTTCTTGGCCGAACCGAACCAGGTGAGGATCCACTGTCCCCGGCCGGGGATCGGCGCCGACGGGGGTGGTGCCGGGCGCGGGAGCCGCGGTGGACGCGGCGTCGGCGGTTCACTGGTAGCCACGGATGTCCTTGAACGCGTCCGCCAGCGACGAGGTACGGGCGTCGAACACCGCGCCACCGGTGTCGGCGGAGATATCCCGCAGCGCCGCCGGGTCGGCCTCCCCGAAGGCGATCGTGAAGGTACGCACGGCACGCGCGGCCGCCGGCAGCCGCTGATAGGAGGAGCGGAAGTCGGCGGCCGAGATACCGGAGTTGTTCTCCCCGTCGGTCATCAGGACGATCGACGTGAGGTAGCCGGGGTCGGCCTCAACGGCCGCGCCGGCAGCCCGGTAGCCGGCCTCCAGCGCCGAGTAGATCGCGGTGCCGTCCTGGAGCCGCAGGCCGTCCACGAACGTGTTGACGCCCGCCAGATCCGCGGAGCCCGGCCGCGGGTCGTTCACGGCGAAGTCCACGGGGTCGTTGGCCCGGCCGGCGAAGGTGATCATCGTGATCTTCTCGCGACCCCGGAACCGGGCGAACCTGCCGGACAACGTGTCGTCCGCACCGGTGAGTCCGCGCAGCGCCGCCTGGAGCGCCGCTATCCGTGATCCGGCCATCGACCCGGACACGTCGAGCAGGAAGATGGCGTGGCTGGGCCGCCGGAACCGGTCGAGGTAGGCGGACAGCAGCTGGTCGGCGACCTGCCGGCTCGCCGGGAAGGGCAGCTCGGTGAGCGTCCGCGTCGGGAACCGGGCGTCCAACGCCACCCCGGGCAGGGCCGGCCGGCGGCTCGTGGCAGTCTGCAGCCGGTGCTGCGTCCGCGGCAGGCGCAGCCAGCTGACGACCCGGTCATAGAGATCACGCTTGTCCGGCCGCAGCAGCAGGAGAGGGTAGTCGGAGGTGACGATCCCGTCCCGGGGATAGATCAACTCCAATGGTTCGCGCAGCCGGTGCCCGGCGTTCAGGGCCAGCAGCACCGACTCATAGTTGATCATGCCGCCGAGAGTGTCCTGGGAACGGGCGTAGGCGTCGGTCAGGAAACCGGAACTGCCCGCGGTCAGTGCCTGGCCAGAGAAGAACGAGGTCAGCTGGGCAGGTCTGATGTCCTGCGGGCGCAGCGCGTCCGGGGTGCCGGCGAGTGCCGCCGCCACCCCGACCAGGGCGGAGAAACCCGAGTTCGACGCCGCGGGATTCGTCATGGCGTAGGAGAGCTGGCCGGCCGCCACCTTCGCGGCGATGTCGGCCCAGGTCACGTTGGGGTTGCCGGTCCAGCCGAACTGCCGGGCCAGGCTGCGTCGGACCCCGAACACCACCGGTGACAGCATGATCGACGATCGCGCGGCTACGGACGTCGCGCCGTTCGGCAGCAGTCGCAGGTACCGGTCGGAGGCGAACCAGGCGGCGTCGGCCTGGGCGGTGCCCCTGGTAATCGCGTCGGCGCCGTCCAGGGTGCCGGTGTAGCTCAGCCGCAGGGTGACGCCGGTCGCCCGGGTGAGATCGGGAAGCAGCGGCTGGATGTCCTGGAGTTCGGAGCCGGCGAGGACGGTGAGTTCGCCTGCGGACCCGCCGGTGCCGGACCCGCCGGTGCCGGACCCGCCGGTGCCGGACCCGTCCGCCGGTCCCGGGCCTCCGCCCGAGCAGGCGGCCACGAGCAGCACCGTCAGGAGACACGCGAGCAGGGCCGCGGGCGGCCGTCGGTTCACCGGCCGCCGCCCGGCAGCGTCAGCTCGCCACCGCCGTCGGGGTACGAGCCGAGCTCGCCGATCTCGCCCGCGGCCGACCGGTCCAGGTAGGCGGTGGCCCTGCCGATCTCGGTGGACAGCGCGTCCACCGTCGTCCGCATGGTGTCCAGCGCGGCGGCGCGGTAGTCGTCGATGGCGTCGATGGTGGCGTAAATGTTCGCGAAGGCCTGCTGGAGGGTCCGCAGCGAGACGGTCGCCGAGGACGCCTGCCGGTGCACGTCGGCGCTCTGCCGGCGCAACAGCTCCGACGTGCCAGAAATGATCTTCTCGGTGGTGCTGTTCAGGGCCGAGATCTGGTCAAGGACCAGCTTCTGGTCGGCCAGCGCCTGGGCGACGATCACCGCGGTGCGCAGGGCCGACACGGTCGTGGTGCTCGCCCGGTCCACACCCTTGATGAGTTCGAGGTTGTTGCGCCGGAGCAGGTCCAACGCAAGGTAGCCCTGTGCGCCGACGGCAAGCTGGGTAAGCAGGTCCTGGTGCTTCTGGCGGACGTAGAACAGCACGTCCCGGCGAAGCTCCTCAGCCCGGTCCGGATCGGCGCCCGCGAGCGCCGCGATCCCCGTTTCGAGCTCACCGTCGAGTCTGCCGGCGAGGTAGGCATACTCCCGCAGCCGGCCGATCGCCACCCACAGGTTCTGCTTCTCCTGCTCGATGGCGGCGTTGTCCCGGCRCAGCTCCTCCTGACCGTGCTGCAGGGCGCGCAGGATCCCGTCCAGATGGGCCTGCGACGACCGGTAGGACGCGAAGTAGTCCCGCAGCCGGTTGCCGAAGGGGAGCACGCCGAGCAGCTTTCTGGGGGCGTCGAGATTCTGCCGGGAGGGGTCGAGGTCCGCCACGACCCGGCGCAGCTCGACCAGGGACTTCGACACCGCCGAGGTCTGGTCGAAGGGCCCGGAGTTCATCGCCCGGGTGGGCTTGTCGAGCAACCGGTTGGACACCGACGCCGATTCCCGGATCTCCTTCTCCCCCAGCCGGTGCACGGCGGCGACCTTCGACGCGAACGCCGGCGAGTGGGCATCGATGGACAGCAGCGTGCGCGCGAACGTGCCAGCCTGCTCGTCCAGTCGGGCCACGGCGTCCGGATCGATCGGAACGGCCGGTTYGGCCCGGTCAAGGGGCACCGGTGCCACCGGCTCGGGCGGGGTCAGCACCAGGCCGCCGGGTGACGTATTGCCAGGTGCCGTATTCCGGTCGGCGGCCGGCGGTTGCGTGGTCAACCGGGTCTCCCCTGCGCCTGGTTCACAATCTTGTCAATCATGCGTTCCTCGATGGCGGCGGTGGGCGGTTCCACCACGTCGACCAGTGACGGCGGCGGCGCGAGACCCCGTTCGGTGGCCAGGCGGCGGCCGTACGCGGCATCCGCGGTACGAAACCCGTGCTGAGCCGCGAGACGCTGCAGCTGCGGGTCGGTGGCAAGCAGCCGCCCGGYGGCATCGCCATCGGCGGTCAGCGGTACCACCGTGTGCTTCGCGTAGATCGTTGGCTCCGGGTACATGAGGACCATGTCGGGGCTGATGGAGCCGTCCTTCGCGAGCTGGCGGGCGACGAACTGCGCCTCGTAGATCATGGCCATCGGCGTCTTCCCCATCCCGATGGTGAGGAAGTCGTCGAAGGGTTCCTGGGTGGACTGCTCGACATAGCCCTGCTTGACGAACAGCGGTGCGCAGCGGGCGGCCACCCGATCCGCCGCGGCGCTGTCGGCGACGACGTTACCGCCGTTCTCGACATAGCTGGCGATCGCCAGGTACAGCGCCGCGGAGTTCGACGTCCGCACATCCGTCGAAYTGATGAGCACGGACTTGCCGGTCTCGAAAGCGGTGTTCCCCGGCAGGTCCGACCAGCGGGTGTTCTTATCGACCAGATCGAGGTAGCCGCGCATGTTCAGGACGCGGTGGCCGCCGTCCATCCGCACGACCCCGGCGTTCTGCAGCAGTGACGCGATCGGCTGGAAGGTGGCGATCGCCATCGGGCTGAAGAAGGGGACGTAGGACTTCGTCACCTTCCTGGCGGCCCTGATCCGGTCGGCCTGCGGCGCATCGGCCGGAAAGGCCAGGTCATATGGGGTCAGATCGCGGCTGGTGGCGATCTCCCTGGAGCCCGCGGTATCGACCTGCAGCCGGTAGCCGAGCTCCGCGAGCCGGGCGCCCACCGCGGGGTCCGCGAAGAAGTCCCGCTTCTCCGAACCGGCCAGGACCCGGACGGTCCGCACGTTGCCATCGGGCGGACCGCCGCCGGCGTCGCCCCCCAGCCGGGGGACCACGATCAGGGCCACCACCGCAATCACGAGCAGACCGGCCAGCAGGAGCCCGACGGTCCTGCCCCGCTGCGCCGAACGCACCAGCCCTCCGCCCGAATCCCCCGATTGACCCCTCTGCCCCCATAATGGTAGATCCTGGCGACACGTTCTCGACGTTCAACCCACGCGACCGTTTCCTGGTGACCGGTGGATCGCCGCGGCGCCCGTCCGTGGGAGACGAGGGGGTGCCAACTGTCGCTCGTCCAGTAGTCATTGGCGCTCTATAGTGAGCTATGATGGTCATGTGAACCTCAAGGAGTGGGCCGAGTCGCAGGGTG
>NZ_MRUJ01000337.1:0-4924 GCF_002099325.1 Frankia sp. KB5
GCGGTAGCGCGCTGGATGGCCGAAACGCTCGCCGAGGCCCCGCCCGTCCCGCCAGCCGTCGCCGCCCTCATCGCGGGCGTGCTCGTCCGGCGACCACCCGCCGCCTGATCTCCCGAGCAGGGGACCGCCGTCGCCTACACGCCCAGAACACCGCCATGCGCCCATCGGCGCTCACGGCCGACATACATGTACCACTTGCCATGTGTGACCAAGGGGTGGTACCCATCGTCCTGACGCATGCCCGTACCCTGCTGACCAGCAGTCCGGAAGGCGCCACCGCCTACCTCGATGCCGACCTGCGGGACCCGGAGAAGATCGTCGGCTCGGCGGAGGTACGCGCCACTGTGGACCTGAGCCGGCCGGTCGGGCTGTCACTGATCGCGATCCTGCACTTCCTGCCCGATGACCACGACCCCTACGGCATCGTAAAGACGCTACTAGACGCACTACCCGCTGGTAGCTTTCTGGCGCTCACGCACGCCACCGCCGACTTCGCGCCTGCCGAGGCGGACCGGGCCGCTGCCATCTACCGGGACCGCGGTATCCCCGCCCAGGCCCGCAGCCGAGCCGAGGTCGAGCGATTCTTCACGGGCCTTGATCTGGTCGATCCCGGGGTCGTCGTCGCACACCGCTGGCACCCCGACGCCACCAACACCGCCGGTGATCCAACGGACGCGGATGTGTCCTGCTACGCGGCCATCGCCCGCAAGCCGTAAGCCCCATCCGAACTGCGTCCGGTTCCAGGCGTGCCCACAGGGGATGACAGATGACAACGGCGAAACCGGCGGCGTCTGTCGGCCAGGTCGCGGACGCGGTGCGGGCCGTCCTCGCGGGAGAGGCTCTCCCCGAGGTCGCCGCCCGAACCGGTCTGTCAGCCGCGGATCTGCAAGCCGCCCTCGCGACTTACCACGCAGGCGGCAAAAGGGCGGTCGAGACGCGATCCGCGGGCCGCTGGTACACCGTCCGCGTCGTCTTCGCCGACCGGGCGCAGGCCGAGACGACGATGGCGACCATCGTGGCCCCGGTGCTCGACACGCTGTGCGCGGGCCGGCGGTCGGTGGGCTGGTGGTTTCGGCGAGAGCCTCGTGCCTGGTGGATCTACCTGCACAATCCCGACCTCGCCGCCGCCGGCCAGGCGATCCGCCGGTTGGGACGGACCGGAACCGTCGCCGCGACTGTTCCGGAGCCCTACACCCTGGACCCGCAGCCCTTCGGYGGGCTCACCGGCGCCGCCATCGCCCAGGATCTCTTCGTCGTTGAGAGCCGAGCCGTCCTCGGCTACGCCCGCCGGACCGATCCGCCGCTCGGCCGCCGCGAGCTGTCCGTCGCCGTCCTGGACACCCTGATGGTCGCCGCCGGACTCGCCTGGGCCGCCCGCGGCGACGTCTACACCCGCCTCGCCGCGACCCATCCCAACCTCGACCCGGCCGGCGCCCGCCGGCTCGGCGCGGAACTGCTCGCGTCCCTGACCGACCCAGCCCTCGACCTGGCGGCGGCGTCCGCCGCAGCGTGGACGGACGGCTGCGCCGCCGCAGGCAAACGGCTCGCCGACGCCGCCGACAACGGCCTGCTGACCCGCAGGCTCGTCGATGTCCTGGCCACCCTCGTCAGTGCCCAATGGAACCGCCTCGGGATGCCCGCCACCACCCAGGCCGTCCTCGCCCACGCGGCAACACACCTCTACTCCCCATGAGGGCCTCCACCGTGTGGACCAGGAGTTCGCGTTCCGCCCGGGAGACGCCGGCCTACGCCCTGCCGCATGGTTCAGCGGTGCCGGACCGTGATCGCCGCAACCTGCTCTTCGCGTATGCCGTGAGTGCGGCGGGCAGCGGCGTCGGGTCCGGGGCGCTGCCGATCGTCGCCGTGCTCGCCCTGCATGCATCCGCGTTCGAGGTGTCGCTGCTATCTGGCCTGGCCGGGCTTGCCGCCGCGGCGGTTCTGCTGCCGTTGGGCGCCGGCATCGAGCACCGCCGCAAGCGACCGGTGATGATCGTGGCGGATCTGGTGCGCTGCGCCGCGCTTGCAAGCGTGCCGGCTGCTGCCGCGCTGGGTCTCCTCACTTTCCCGCAACTGGTCACGGTCGGGGCCATCTGCACGACCGCGTCGATCGCCTTCGGCGCCGCCAGCGGGGCGCACTTGAAAGCAATGACCGATCCGGCGGGGCGTCTCGCGACGAACAGCTGGTTCGAGACCGTCGACTGGATCTCCAGTACGGCCGGGCCGCCGGCCGGCGGGCTGCTGATCGGCGGCCTCGGGGCCACCGCGACGATGGCCGTCGACGCCGCGTCCTACCTCGGCTCCGCCGTCGGCGTCCGGCGCATCCACACACAGGAGCCGTCACCACCGGAACGCTCGGCCGACTCTGGCATCCGACAGGGATGGCGCTACATCTTCGCCCACCCCGGACTACGGCCCCTGTTCCTCAACGCGATGCTGTTCGGCGGACCTGTGATCATGACGTTTCCGCTGCTCGCGGTCCTCATCCTCGACGAGCTCCGGCTGCCCGCGGCTGCTTATGGGCTGTCCCTGGGCCTGCCGTGCCTCGGCGGGATCGCCGGCTCCCGGCTCGCGCCCGTTCTCGTGCGCAGGTTCGGGCAGCGACGTGTGCTACTCGTCGCCGGCGCGGCGCGCGCGCCCTGGCTGCTGCTGTACCCGGTCGCCCCCCACGGCCTGGCTGGGCTGGCGGTCATCATGATTGCGGACACGGCCGTTCTGACCTCGGCAGGAGTGTTCAACCCGGTGTTCGCGACCTACCGCATGGAGGTCACGGCCGACGCCTACCTGGCCCGCGTACGCACCGCCTGGAGGATCAGCGCCAAGACCGTTCAGCCCCTGTTCGTCCTCGCCGGCGGCGGCCTGGCCGCTCTCATCAGCGTCAGAGCCACGCTGCTCATCGCAGGGCTCGCCTGCGCGGCCAGCGCCGCGCTGCTGCGGTACCAGACGACGTCCACGCAAGCCGAAACCACCGGCACGAATCTCCCGGGAGTACCACAGGCTCCCCGTGGGCGCAGGTGGTCCCACCCGTGGGTGCGGTCGTGAGCAGGGCTGGGCGGTCGCCGTTGCCGCGGTGCTGCTTGCTGTCCGAACTCGTCAACGGCCCACTGTTCCGCGGCCCCTCCCGGATCAGCTGGGCCAYCGTCCTCGAACTCGCCACCACCGTCACCGCCCGCCACGGCGTCTTCGTCCATCTCACCGGTTCGACCGACACCATGCGCAGCCGACTGCTCGCCCGCGACACCGTCGCACCCCTGGCCGCGACCATCGAAGCCGTCCTCCACGCCTACCGAGAGGTCTTCGCCCGACTCGCCGAACACACCGGTCATCCATCTTGACATCAACACAACAACACCAAATACGGACCGCTGCCGGCGGGCGCGGCCGGCGACCCAAGTCCGGTCGGTAAGGGATAAACTGCCGTGTCCGTTACGACCCACGGAGGACACCTTGGAGATCCGAGAGGCCCAGAAACGCGCCTGGGCCAACAAGATTGACAAGGGATTCAACACCACCGACACGACGCTGGAGTTTGGACTGCTCACCGCCGAGATCGGTGAAGCGTTCACCGCCTGGCGTAAACGCCTCCCCGACCTCGGCGAAGAACTGGCAGACGTCGCCATCTACCTCATGGCGCTCGCCGAAATGAACGGCATCGACCTCGACACCGAGGTCGAACACAAACTCGACAAGAACGTTGGACGCACCTACGAACGCACCGCCGAGGGCGTCCTCGTCCGCACCCGAGAGTCAAACCGGACATCGAGCGAATAATTCGACGGAACGTCTCGCCCTGCCACCGTCGATGCTGGCTGGTGGAGGACAAAAGCGGAGATCTCGTCGATCGACTCCAAGCCGGCGAGCACCGCACCGTTCTCGGCTGCCGCTGCTCGCCCCTACCGGTCACCCCTTCGGCGTGGTCACCTGCTCCCGGGGCGGTGGGGCATCGCGATGACGTTCACGATCAGCCGGGAACGCCGGCCTCGGCGCCACGCGCCGGCCGTCCGCGGCGCCTGCGACCGTCTCCTCGGCGTCATGACCGGGCCGCTCTCTTCTGCGCGGCGGTGCTGCTGGACGCGTGGCGCTCCTCGGCGCCAGCCTGCTGCTGTTCCCTGCGGCCCTCGGCGTACTGCTGCGAACGTGGCGACGCATCGCGCGCTGACAGCGACAACGCGTCCGGTGCGCGTTCCGCGCTCGGGCTACGGCATGTCAGAGGAGACGAGGCATGGAAGCGCTCTGGTCGGCCGCGAACCCGCCGCTCCACGTGACACGCCGTGCCAGTCGAGCCTCCGGGCCAAGGCTTCGGCACTCCCCCGATTGCCGGTGCGGTTCGAGCGCCTTCTGGGAGCCATGATCTAGGCATGTACGCGCCCAAAGGCTACCGTGAGAGGCGTGGTCGCGACGGCGGGTGTGGGTGATCCGTTTTTCGATGCTGTCCGTATCCTCCTGCTCATCGATGCGGCGGGCTCGCCGCTCCCCACCTCGACCGGGCAGGCTCACGACGACCTGGTCGCCGTCGTTCAGGGCGAGGCGCGGCTCCAGAAGCTGGATTTCTGGCTTCGATACCCCGACTATCTTGCCTATGAGCTGCTGAACGATTTCGACGAGAGCGGCGAGGACGTGCTGCTGGATCTCGCGGCGCAGATTCTGGACTCAGAAGAACCTGAGCTTCGCAAGATTCCTATGCTGCGGTACAAGTTCGGCGCCTATGAGCCCTTGGATATGGCCCTGTCCATCCTCGTGTCCGAAGGACTGGTCGTACGACAGCCCGTCCTGAGCCGTCGGCGAATTCAGCAGGTCGATTTCTTCCTCACCGCGCACGGGCGGGCGGTGGCCGCATCGATCACCGACGAATTCCCAGTCCTTGACTGGTACCGATCACGTTCGCAGCTAGTGGAGCGTGATTCCACTTCATTTATTGCCGGTATTT
>NZ_MRUJ01000338.1:0-4871 GCF_002099325.1 Frankia sp. KB5
GCCATGACCGCGAACACCCGGCTCTTGTCCGGCAGATGGAAGTTCACCAGTGGGGCGCCGCGGTCCCAGCGACGCTCCTCCACTCCGGCGTGCGCGGCCAGGTCCCGGATCAGGCTGACCAGCTCCGCGTCCGACCCGGTGATGGGTGGCAGCCGGTAGCGGCTGCCGTCCGCCCGCCTGATGAAGGTCCGATCGCCGTTGATGTTGATGTTCTCGATCGACGGGTCGGCCAGCAAGGGCTCCAGGCCGCCGAGCCCGAGGACCTCGGCCAGCACCTCGCCCTGGACCCGACGCTCGTCCTCGGGCGACAGGACCGGCGCGCCGCGGCCCAGCTGGTCGGTGGTGTGCGCCTCGGTGAGATCAGACAGCACCGTGCGGGCGAACGCTGCCCGCGCGTCCGCCGACAGGGGCGGCGCACCCGCGTCCTCGTCCTCGCGCAGCCGGCGGGCGAGCGCGGCCCGCAGTCCCTCGCGTAGCCGCTCGCGCAGTGCCTGGGCGGCGGACCCCGACGCACGTCCGGGAAGGTCGGTCGGCGCCGGCGCTGGGCCGTCCCAGCGGGCCAGCCCCGCGGGCCAGCCCGCGCCGTTGCCGGCGCTCGGCGCGCGGGCGGGATCGTGCCACGGCGGCCGGGTCATCGCGTCCCCGTCCGCGGCAACGCGACCCGCCCGGCCGCGCCCGCCGTACCCGCGGGCAGGCTGGGTGTCGACGGTTCGGCGGGCACGCTGGCCGCGAGATACGCGGCAAGGCTGGCCGCGGTGCGGCCGAGCTTCGTGYGGCCGATGCCGCCGCGGGTATGGCGCCGGCCGGCGAGCACGCCGGCCGCGGCGGCGTCATACGGCACCGGGCCCAGCACCCGGGGACCCAGCACCCGAGAGATGTCGCCGACCCGGTAGTCCGCCGACCGGTCCGGCTGGGCAACGACCACCACATACCAGGCGGGCAGCGCCCAGCTGTGTATCACCGGCATCCGGGCCGCCAGGTGCGACAGCTCGTCGTCGCGGGCCCGCACGACCAGCAGCAGCACATCCGCCGCATCGAGCACCGGCCGTGCCGGCAGCTGGGCATCCAGGCGGCCACAGTCCATTAGCAACGGCCGGCCCTGCCCGCGTGCCGCGGACCACAGCAGCGACCAGCCGCCACCATCGAGCTCCCCGAGCACTCGGCTGGCCTGCTCGGCACCAGCCGGAGCGGGGATCGCCTGGAGACCACCGGGCAGCTCGTGGACGTGCTCCTCGACCGGGCGGGCCGCACCGCGGCGGCCGGCCGCGGCGAGCGTGACCAGCCCACGGCCGGCCGTCAGCAGCCCGAACCGCGCGCCCAGGTCGCCGCCGGCGGGGTCGGCCTCCACGACCAGCGGCTCCCCGCCGCCGGCCGGCCAGCGATCCGCCAGCGCCAGCGCCAGCGTGGTCGCCCCCGGGCTGCCCTTCAACGACCCGACCGCAATGATCATCAGGCGGTCACTGTCCCGTGCCGTTGACGGTGACGATCCCGATCTGCCCGGCCGGGCTCGCCGCGAGCGCGCGGGCGTCGGCCTCGGCGAGCTGCACCGACACCACCGTCGTCTGATCGGTGTCCTGGGCCGCCACGGCGATGACCGTCGCCGGCCACGAACGGGCGGCACCCGCGGACGCGGTCGACACCGCGCTACTGGCGGGAGCGACGACCACGGAGACCCGCGAGCCGGCCGACAGGCCGGTGGGGAACTGGCCGGCCTTCAACGCCACCGCGGCGATCGCCTCCCCCGGCGGCGGGACCTGCGCGGCACCCACCGCCGCCCAGCTGAGCACCGTGCCGGCCGGCAGGCTGTAGGCGACGGGCTTGCCCAGCACGCTGTCCTTCGACCCGGATGGGATCGTGTCGACGCCGCTGACGGAGATCCGCGCCTCCCGCACGTCGGCGGCCGACAGGACGTGTCCCACCGTCACCGGACGGGCCAGCACCAACACCGCCGTCCGTGAACCGACCCGGGCACCCGCGAGCAGGCCGGCGGCGGCGCAGCCGATCACCAGGACGACCCCGAGCAGCAGGTACGGCAGCCTTCGTCGGCGCCGCGGACCGCCGGTCAGCCGCGCGGCCGGCGCCGCACCAGCGCGCCGGGCGCCGCGCTCCGCGCCGGCGGTCCGCGGCGCCGGGGCGGTCACCACGACGCCTCCTCGCCGCGCGCCCCACCGTGTGGGCATGCCGTCGCGGCTTGTCGGGCCGTGCCGGTCGTGGTCGTCATCAGCCACCGCCTGTCGTGAGCGCGGGAACGTCGATCACCCTGGCCTGCGTCGTCGACACGGTCGTCAGCCCCGGGAAGGCCCCCGCCTGGCCGGCGCCGGCCCAGGTCACGTCCCAGCGCACCGTCGCGGTCACCGTGAACCTCCCACCCGGCGTGTCCAGCGAGCGGTGGCGGTAGGTGTAGCCGCAGTCCGGCGACACGCTCTTCGGATCRGCSCCRKSCGGGWACGGYGTGCCCGGACCGGTACACGTCACGGTYCCGCCGTCSCCGAGYGACCAGGTCACCTGCRCSGGCTTSGCGACSGCAGTSACCGAMACCCCGCCCGCCGCYGCYGTCGCCGCCACCTGATTCCACCCWGCCGCRTCCAGCCACAGCCACGTCGGCAACCCCACCAGCTGATCCRCCRACGGGYTCATYACGATCYGYGGGCCSGGMAGCCGCAGCTGGTTRCGSGCYTGCTCCGCCARCGCYTCCGGGTCCGGCGCGGGAGCCGCCGCCGCATCCGGAATCCACACCGGCGCCCGGTACAACGTGTCCCGTTCACCGCCGGAAGTGCACCGGTAGACGTACCAAGCACCCGGTCCCTGCCCCGGCTGCGACGCCACCGGCCGCACCGACAGCGCCGACGGGCGCATCACCGCTGGCCTCACCACCAGCCCACCCGCGGCGGGCGGCCGATAGGCGACCGGCCGCACGCCGGGGGCCGGCGGCTGAAAGTCGCTGCGCACATACGCACAATCCGCGATCGGCAGCGACGGTTCGTCCAACGCCCGATCGCCCGGCGCAGGCGAGGCCGCCCGTCCCCCGCCCGACGTCCCCGGACCCGCATCGGGAACCGGGGCAGCCCCGCCGTCGTCTCCGGCAAAAAGGTCGCACCCCGGATACGGATTCTGGCTGCACAGCGCCGAGCCAAACTTATCGTCGGCGAAAGCCGGCGTGGCGAACACCCCGAGTGCCACCACCCCAAGCACGAGCAGGACTGCGCCTCGCCGTATCAGCATGATCCCGGATCACCGATCCCGAAGCGGGTGACGCGCCACTTGCCGTCGGTGTGCAGCCGCACCTCGGCGAGAACCTTGTGCAACGCACCCGGTGTGTTGTCCAGCAGCGAACCGTCGGTCCTGTACCGCAACCASTTCCGGGCATCGACACAATCAGCAATCATCACCGATGTAGGCGTTTCTTCCGGACTCGCCGACGTCACCCGGGGACTGTTCACCGGATCGCCCTTGGAGACCAGGCCGTTGTAATGGTCGGCATACAGATCCCGGCTCAGGAACTGCAAAGCATCACCCGAGGCATACTGCGACAGATACGGCGCCTGCCAATCAGACGTATGACTCGCCTGTGCGTAGTCCTTCCACATCCCGAGGTACGCCGCTACCGCATCCTGCCGCGCGATATCCGCCGGCGAGGTCGGCGTGGGCGTCACGGACACGGGTGGAGGGGCGGAGGCAGAGGCGCTCGCRCCGCTGGCCGTCGGGGCGGGCCGCGCACCACCCCCCGCACCGCAGGCCGCGAGAGCCAGCACAACAGCGATCAGGACGCCTGCGCTCACGGACCGCGGCCGTGTACCGCGGCGCCGTTCAGACTGACGAGTCCCGACCTCCACCGTGCTCCACCTMGCAGGTCGTTCCCACGCGGGCGGTCACCCACCCGGACGGGGAAACCTCAGATGACCCTCACCGTCTAGGACTACTCCGGTGGCAGCGATTCGGGGCGTTCTAACTTTGCAGTCCGATCGGCGTCCCAGCATGAAATGACTCAGATGAACTAGAATCATCTAGCCCAATTGGGCTATCCCAGCGAACTGTTGGGATAGCCCAATTGGACCATTGCAGGCGTGCAAGCAGCAGCGGGTTGCCCATTGTTGCGCGTCGGTGGCCCCTGCCTGCTTCTGGCCGGCGGCGGGCACCGATCGGGAGCGGTGCGGCCCTGGGCCGGTCGAGCCGGACGGCCTGCCCGGTCGCTCTGTCACGTCGCGGTCTGTCGCGACAGCTGTGGGTCCTGCGGCACCGCACGCAGGATCTGTATCGCTGGGCGTGGCGAGGGAGGAGGACGGCCGTTCCCTGAGATCCGTGCTGCTGGACGCGTGTCCCAGGACTCCCCCCGATCGCCGGGGCAATAGAGATGCCGGTCTGGGTCAACGGCATCGACTGTCTGACCTCGACCGATCTCCGACCCGCCGAACTGGCCGGGAGAATACAACGGCGCTCATAACACGCCGTTGAATAGTCGGAAATGATCGTGTCGACTTTCCGCATCGGGAGGCTTCCGCTACAGCCACAGATTCCGCCGTCACCGTTGCAACCGCAATTCTCAACCAGGCCGCGACCCCGGGCAGGTAGATCCGCGACGGGTTCCGCGAGGGAATCCGCGGCAGTCGAGAATTGGTGGCGAAGGGGTCCGAGGGCTCCTCGCCCAGGGACGAATCATCCGAGGTTCGGGCGCGGGGATGTCGCGTGCCTATTGGAATTGAAAGCGCTCGGAACCGAAAGAACCGGCATTTCTATGGGGAGGTGATGCCGCCAGGGGTGAACGTCCCGAGATCTATCTTGAGCCGGGTCAGGGTGCAATGCCAGTGAATTAAGAACCGCACCGACAAGATCCACTTCGGTGTATTGATCTTGTTGGTGCGGTTGTCGTCGTG
>NZ_MRUJ01000339.1:0-4823 GCF_002099325.1 Frankia sp. KB5
GGCCACGCCGCCCTGGCTGCTCTTCGGGAAACTTCTTGGATGAGGGTTTGATCCCCGATGGTGAATACGTGCCGACTGCAAGGAGGCTTCGGAATGAACTATCCGGCCGCGCCTCGCTGGAGTTCGTGCTCGGCAGACTTGGACACGCCCATGACGCCCATCCCGGCCATACGGCAAACAACTCTGGAACATCGCCTTCTGTGGAGGCTTTGCTTGAATTTGCCAACGAGACTCGACCGGATATCCTTGGATTCGACTGCGGATCACTTCACGGAATGTCAAGCCGCGAGCAGGACATCGACATTGAGCTCGTGCGTGACGTGTCCGTTGCCACAGGCCTCCCAGTAGTGCTGCACGGCTCGTCGGGAGTTCGAAGCGAGGCGATCCAGGAAGGGATCGATGCTGGAATAAGGAAAATAAATGTCGAGACGGCTCTCCGGAAGATCTACATGGCCTCCGTGCAGAGTTTTCTCGTGACCGGTGGGCCGGACTCAGGAAAACCTCGGTACCTCACAAGGGCGACGGACGAGGCATTGAGTGAGGCGTTTACCCATCTTCTGGAGGCATACACTATGAGGAGGTCCTAGGTCATGGCTGTTGTAAGTTCAGGTCAGGCTCAAATCGGATGGCCTATGCCTAGGTTCAAGCTTCCTGACTGCTTCGGAAATCTCGTGGCAAGTGATCAATACCGGGAAGCTTTGGGCCTTCTCGTCGTCTTCCTCTGTAATCACTGCCCGTACGTCCAGCATGTGGCGAACGAAATCTCCCGGTTCGCTTCGGAGTCGGYGGCTTCGCATATAGTCACGGTCGGGATCAACAGCAATGATCCGACACGATATCCTGAGGATGACGTTTTGCGCATGCGCGATGAGGTCGGTCGGCGAGGCTACACCTTCCCGTACCTGGTAGATGTAGGGCAGACTGTGGCCCGCGAGTTTGGCGCTGTATGCACACCGGATTTCTATTTGTTCGATAAGAATAGGCTCCTTTATTATCGGGGTCAGCTGGACGGGAGCCGTCCAGGTAACACCGAACCAGTAACCGGACAGGACCTCAGATTGGCCACGATCGGGATGCTGGCAGGCGAGCCGGCTCCTGCTCTGCAGACGCCGTCGATGGGATGCACCATAAAGTGGCGACGCGCCCAGGACGATATCTGAGCTGGGCGGCACAAGGGGCCGGCCAGCTCACGCGGATCCATCGGTCCAGAGCGTCAGGCGCCGCCGCTTAGTAGAAGATCGCTACCGCATGCCACAAGGTTTTTTCTCGCCATCGCCGTGAGACGCCGCGACAGAGTGAGGCCGATGATCTTCGAAGTTGATGCAATGCTGGAATCGCTTGTCAGAATGGTCGGCTGGGACGTCCCGCATCAGTTTGTTCCCGACATGTTGCTCCCCGTGCTCACCGAGGAGTGCGCGGCGCTGCGGTTGCCGGCACCGGAGCCGCTCGCTGGAAACCTCGTCGTGGGCGACCTCCCTTCCGCCAGGTTCGTACTAGCTGCCCATCTTGACGAGRCCTCCTTCAACGTGATCGAGGTCTATGACGGCCATGCGACGCTCGCTCCGTGCCACCGCTTCAGAACGCACGAGGTTCGACTACCCCTCACATTCGTTGGAGTCAGGCGGGGCCAGCCGGAGACCGTGGCCCACGGGATTGCGGAGGTCCTCGGCGACAGTCTCCGATGTTCAGATGTAGGTGATGTCCGGCTGGGAGACCGAGCGGTGTACAGGAACCCGACCGCGCAGAATGGTCGGGTCATCTCCGCCAAGGCAATCGACGACCGGGCCGGCGCCATTGCAGCCCTGCACGCCATGGCGGCTCTGGTGGAGCTTGGTGTGCCGTGCGCGGTTGCGCTTTCTGACGGCGAGCAGAACCTGCCCGACGGCTATTTTAGTCGGACTTTTCCGCACCTCCTGAGGAAGTTTCACAGGTCTGCTTTGGTGATATTCATCGACGGCATTTTTGGGGGTCGTTCGGGGCGATCCACATTCTCACTTCCGCCGTCCGAGGCCCTCGTCGTGCCACATTCAGGTGACGGCCGCGGTTACACGGTGCCTCCACGCCTGTTTGCCCGACTACGCGACGAGGTGATTCCGGGAGCCCGTTCCAAGGGAATCGATGTCCGGGTGTCTTGTGCATACCATAGCCGAGGCGACGACTGGGGGATGGTGACGAATCCGACCTCGGGTGTGAATCATGCGGGATTCTTCGTGAGTTTCGGTGGAACAGGCGACTCTCCGCAGGTGCGTGATATCGATATGAGGACCCTGCGTAACTGTGCGCGTTTCGCGGCCTATGCCGTCGAAGCCCTGGGCGGCGGTAAGGCGGCTGATGAGATAGGGTAGAATAGAAATACTGGCACCGGCGGCCCAGTCGCCGTGCGTGTTCACTCGATCGTGAGAGGTGCACTTGTGACCCTGAACGTCGCGGTTCTGACTTCGCACCAGGGCTCGAACCTTCGCGCGCTGCGGACGGCCTCGAACGAGGAGGGTGCCGGATTTGAGATTGCGCTCGCCATCTGCAACAACGGCGGGGCGCCCGCGCTCGCATTTGCCAAGGCTGCGGGGATTCCTGCGCTACATCTCTCTCGCAGGACCCATCCGGAGGCGGGTGCACTCGACGCCGCGATGTGCTCTGCGCTGGAGGATGCAGGTGTCGGACTGATTGTCACAGCCGGGTATCTGAGAAAGCTCGAGGCTCAGACTCTGGCACGATTTGAGGGCAAGATCATCAATGTTCACCCGGCTCCGCTTCCTGAGTTCGGCGGCCAAGGGATGTTTGGAGCGGCAGTACACGAGGCGATTCTGGCCTCCGGAGTCCGGGTGAGCGGACCCACTATTCATGTTGTGAATGCGGAATACGATGCCGGACCTGTAATCGCCCACGCTGACGTTCCGGTCCTGGCGGACGATACGGTGGATAGTCTCGCCGCGCGTGTTCTCGAGATGGAACACCGGCTACTTCCGGCCGTGGTCAGCAGAATCGCAGCTGGGGAGCCTTTTTCATTTCAGAACCCCTGGAGTCTTCAGGATATGACGGCCCAAGTGACCCGGTCTCGATGATGAATGTGCTACAGTGGAGCTCGGTAGCCGCGGTTCGCGAAGCCGGGCGTGGACGATGCCAGGCATGGGGGACGGCGACGAGCGCTGGGAGCTAGTCACAGGCCAGTGTCCGACTCGCCTCCACTGGTGATGCGGCGAACCAGCGAAGCGAAGCCGGCGTGTCCATTGGTACCAATATGTTGCAGCTTGTGGCGAGCAAGCAGCATTCCGAGCGAAACTCCAAGGTCTGGCCGGGGCGGCTCGTCGCAGAGCATCGAGAGGAGCCCTGCAGCGAACACGTCGCCGGCACCTGTCGAGTCCCTTATTTCCTTCTCGCCTAAACACCGCTGTGGGTAGAGGCGACTGGTGATCCGGCGACCCGATCGGCGGTGGATAGTGATCCCTGTAGGCCGTTTGACGACGACTGTAGCGGCGTTCCCTTTAGCCAGGTCCAGGATCCGCGCGACGATGTCGTCCGCGTGTTCGTCGCTGCCGGCTTGGCCCAGAAGCGTCATCTCGGCGGCATTGAGCAGCAGGTAGTCGGACAGGCCGACTGGCCCGAGGACAGCCTCGGACCTCTCCGCTGACATGGCGTGGCCGGGGTCGAACATAATTACCACGTCGGGATGGATGGCGCGTAGCGCGGCGAGTAGCTTGAGCAGCCGGGGTGGCCTGACCSGGTCGAAGAAGGATGTGACATGAACTACCCGGGCTCTGCGGAGGTAGGTGAGTAGCTCGTCGAAGCGCTGGTCGATGATGTCGCCTATCAGGACATTCGCTCCGGCGTGTGTAAGCAGTGTCCGTTCGCTGCCATCCAGCAGCGACAGGCAGGCGCCGTACACCGCGTCCTCCCGCATCTCGACCTTGTCGGTGTCCACACCGACACGCTGTAATTCGGCCACGCCTGACCGGGCCCGTGGCGGGACGCTGCCGGCCACACCAATAAATCCTAGCTGCAGGCCGAGTCCCAGTTGGGAGAGCGCATAGATCGTGTTGAATGCTGAGCCGCCGAACGACGCGGTCAGTGACGTCGGCTCGACATGCGCGAGGATGCCGTCAAGGATCCCGTCAGCGACGGCATTTTCTGCACCCCGGGTGATGGGAATCGAGTCGCCGCTGCGCGTAAGGAGCCGGCCGTCGAGGAGCAGCCGGCGAAGCCCGGAGTCCGCAGCGGCGTCCGCCAGGTAGTCAAGGTTCAGGGCGCCGATGCCGACGATGTCGAGGGGTGCTGGTGGGCTAGTGGTCGTCGCTGCAAGTTCGCCGGTTATGCGGCGAGGGCGAGGCCGCTGGCGGTCTTGAGGAGATCGGCGCGGGTGTACTTCCAGTCGAACGGGGCCGCGGTCTGGTTGTAKAGGTCCTGGAAGCCCATGACCCGGTCGCCGAGTGCGTCGAGGTCGGCGAAGTCCCCGCGTTCGATGGCCTTGCGCTGCAGGATCGAGAAGTAGATCTCCACCTGGTTCAACCAGGAGGCGTGGACCGGGAGGTGGACGAGCGTCGCGGTCGGATGGGCCGCGCTCATCCGGCGGATCGAGGTCTGGCCGTTGTGGGAGGAGCCGTTGTCGACGACCCAGAACACCCTGCGTGCCGAGGCGTAGGGCTCGGCCGTCATGACCTGGTCGACGAGCCGGTGAAACGGGGCGATGCCGGTGGTCGGCTCGATCCGGCCGATGACGTGGGCATGGTGGACGTCGTAGGCGGCGAAGTAGGCCAGGGTGCCGCCGCGTTGGTACTCGAACTCGACGCGCGGTCCGTGACGGGCCTGGGCGGGCGCGGTCGGGTGGC